>NZ_JANSHW010000025.1:0-6052 GCF_047461815.1 Synechococcus sp. R6-10 | reverse complement strand
TAATCCGTACTGAACATATTATACATTATTTTCAGTATAGTTGAGCTTATTATTGACTAGAGTCATGCTCCGTCCTGCTTACGCGAACGGCAAGGGCTGTCTGGGTTGGTCAGCGGGGTTGTGCTGCTCTTGCTCGGGTTGCCCACGTTGGCCCAGCCTGTTCCAACTTTTCCAGGACTCTTGACGATGCAAGCCCAGACCCACTCCACCTATCGCACCGGGTTTCAGCGCTGGCGGGCAGGAGAAGCTCAGGGGTTTCAGCACTGGTCAACCCAAGGGATCCGCCTGAACGCCCAAGGGCAATTGGTCTTGGATCCAGAGGGTTTGCGGCAAGAAGTCAGCCTTGAAGAGCCTGAGGTGGCGCTAAGGACTCCGTCCCGCTTACGCGATCGGGGGCGCCCTTTCTATCCCCTTGGCCCCTACTGGGTGGGAGAAGCCACCAGCCCAGCAGTCCCCACCAGCTTCCCTATGGTCGGGGCAATCGCTTCCTGGAATGCCACCACGCCCCCCGGCACCTGGTTGGAACTGTGGATTCGGGCCAAGCTTTCAGACCGCTGGACAAAGTGGTATCACGGCGGGGTATGGGCTGCGGATCCCTTGACTCTGGCCAGCCACTCGGTGCGGGGACAAGGGGATGAGGATGGCAACCTGTACACGGACTTGCTGGTGCTCAAGGATACCCTCAACGGAGCAGAAGCCTTCCAGGTCAGGGTGCGCCTGTTCACGCAAGAGCCAGGCTGTTCTGCCGTTGTGGATCAGGTGGCAGTTGCCATTTCCAACGAGCCGGTCAGGCCCAGCCGCCTATCCCCTGGGGATCCCAGCCGCTGGGGCAAAATCTTGGATCTGCCTTGGTGCTCCCAGATGGTGTACCCCGATGGGGGAGAGGTCTGGTGTAGCCCCACCTCTTTGGCGATGGTGATGGCCTACTGGAAGCGGGATCCCCGCCCCTGTGAGCTGCTGGTGCGCGCAGCGGTGGCCGGTGTGTACGACCGGGTCTACGACGGCCATGGCAACTGGGCTTTCAACGTCGCCCATGCTGCCGAGCAGGGTTTGTCCGGCGTGGTGGCGCGGCTGGAGAGCTTGGCCCAAGCAGAAGCCTGGATCGCGGCAGGGGTTCCGGTGGTCCTCAGCTATGCCTGGGGCGAGGGAGAACTGGAAGGGGCGCCAATTCCCAGAAGCAAGGGTCATTTGGCGGTGCTGGTGGGGTTTGCTCGCGGCAGCGGTGCGGAGCAGTTTAGCCATGGGGATCCCATCCTCCACGATCCGGCAGCCAAAACCAACGAAGAGGTTCGCCGTACCTACCGCCGCGAACAGCTAGAGTCGTTGTGGCTGGAGCACTCCGGGGGTACCGTCTACTTGATTCATCCGCGAGAGTGGCCTGTCCCCACTCTATAGCCGAACCGGGCGAACGCGGGCAGCATCGACTTACAGCGCTACCGCTATGGCCTGGATGATTTCCTGGCCGCTGAAACTGCTATCTGGTCTTTCGGTGGGGATTTGAGTAAGGATAGATGGAGTGAGGAGTGCAACTCACCTGCGGGTGAGGAGGGTTGGTCATGAATAGGAATGCGGTTCAGGGGCCAAGGCATTGGTCGAGGTGGCTCCTGCGGCAGAGAGGGTGCTGGGCAATTCTCGCCGGTTTGTACGCTGATGAAGGTAAGCGTGGGGGTTTGGGTTTCCGCCATTTCCCAGTTTGTGGGAGGGGATGAGCTGCATCATGCCACGACGGGTTTCCCTGAGACCGCTATCTTGGCCTGCGCTGAGTGCCTTGGTGCTGGCTCTCTCGGGCTGTGGCGAGTTTCCTTCTTCTAGTCTGTCTCCCAGCGTTCTTCCCCCTGCGGCCCTACAGCCGGTTTCAACCCCAACTCCTCTCCCTCTCTCCCCGCTTTCTCTCACTTTCGAGCAAGCCCGCCAGTCCGGCTTGTCGGTGCCCAGCAACCGCATCGTTCTGCTGCTCCAGGAACAGGGATCCGATCTGGTGGCCCAGCTACCGGCCTCAGAGGTGGATCGCTGGCTGGCCCGCACCCCCACCTGGCCAGGGGTGGAAGGGATCGACCTGAGCATTACCCTGGGCACCTATCGCCAAACCGCCACTGCCCCTCTGCGCCCGGGGCAACCGGCCACTTTCACCTTCACCAATCCTCCCGCCGGGGAAGCGGAGCTCAGCGCCATCGCCTATCGGGGATCCACCACTCTGGCGCAGGGGAAGGGATCCCTGACCCTTTCTGCCCGCTCTGGGAGTTCTGGCAGTGTCAATCGTCCTCCCCAAGACACAGAGCGCCAGCGCCGCCTTTCTATGTTGGTGCTCTCTGAGGTGGGGGTACCGCTGCTGCACACCAGCTCGGCAGCGCCCACCCTTGGCCAGCCGTTGCTGCTCTCAGGGGAAAATTTGGAGCGGGTGGAAACAGTTCTCTTTGCTGCAGCAGCCAATCCCGAGCGCATCCTGAGGGGGGAAATTCGCTCCCGCAGCGGTGACCGTTTGGTGGTGATGCCGCCTTCTTCTCTTTCCGGCTCAGTTTGGGTTGCTGTTGCGGATGCTTCCGGGCAAGGGTTGGGCACTCTGGTCTACGATTGGCCTGCCGCTACTCCTTCCCCCAGCCCCTCTCCCACCCCCACTGCTCCGGCAGCATCGGCCTGGGTGGTGGAAACTTTGCTGGATGGCCGCACCTCGCCCGCGGCAGCTCCTGTCGGCAACGCCCCTGATAACACCGGCACCGAGTCCAGGATCTACCTGCAGCAAATCAGCGGCATTGCTGTGGATCCTGAAGGAGCCTTCTATTTAGCCGATAGAGCCCAGCACCGCATCTTCCGGCTGTCTCCAGAGGGGGAATTGGAAGTTTGGGCCGGCACAGGCCAAGCAGGCCGCCGCGACGGAGCAGCCAATCAAGCTCAGTTTGACTCCCCACAGGGGCTGCTCTGGGATCCCAAGGGGGGATTGTGGGTGGCCGACAGCGGCAACCATTGCCTGCGCTATATCAACCTGCAACGACAGGTGAGCACCTTTGCCGGCACTTGTATAGCCGGATACCGAGATGGGGGGCTTGACCGAGCTCAGTTCCGGGAGCCATCTGGGCTGGCTTTGGGTTCAGATGGCAGCCTCTACGTTGCCGACCGCGCCAATCGCCGCATCCGCCGCATCACCCCTGCAGGTGAAGTGACCACGGTTGCCGGCACCGGCCAGCCGGGATCCGTCGATGGCCCAGCAGAACAGGCCCAGCTCCTGCAGCCCACGGCTCTGGCGGTGGATAAGGAGGGGAACCTCTGGATTGCCGATGGACATCGCCTGCGCCGGCTCTCTGCTGGCGGACGAGTGACCACCCTCTCCGGGGCAGAGCCAGGCTATCGGGATGGCCCCCTGGCAGAGGCCCGTTTTCAAACCCTGGGGGGGCTGGCCTTCGATGCGGCAGGCAACCTCTGGGTGGCCGACCGAGATAACCATCGCATTCGTCGTCTTCAGCCTGGGGGACAAGTTTCCACCTTGGCCGGACAGAATCAGCGCGGTTGGCAGGATGGCCCCACCTCGGCAGCCCGGTTTGAGCAGCCTGCCGGCTTGGTAGTCTTAGCGGATGGCAGTGTGGTGGTGGTGGATGCCGGCTTGCCGGGCTTGCGTCGCATAAGCCGCGTTGCTTCTGGGCCTGTCACCCCAACCCCTGGGGGATCTCTTTAGGCTCTTGACAGGCCGCCGTCTCTCAGGTTTCACAGGGATCCCCATCTACTCAATCACCACACTCTTCGGGCCGGCGTTCACCTCTGGGCGACCCTGATTGAAGTTGGCCAGGAAGGTGTCTGGATCTTTGAGGCTGAAGACCAGCTTTTTGCAGGGCACTTGCAGCCCCACCGGCCCCAGCAACGGAATAAAAAGAGGCTTTTCCTGCACCAGTGGAATGGCAATTACCCCTTGGGTGCTGGTGACCGGGCCAACGATCCCCTGAAAATCGGTGCGCACGCCCAGTCCGTAGTACCAGGGCCAGGGAAAGCGCTCCCCTCGCCCCAACTCGCTCAAGGAGAACGTCTCGTTGAACAGGCTGCCCGCCCGCACAATGAGCTTGTCTTGCAGCAGATCGACATAGGCCGACTCGCTACTCACCCCAAACAGAGCCAGCGGCAAACTTGCCAGGGGATTGGAGTCGATGGCCATGTAATAACGCATGAGAAGTCTCCGAGTTCACAGATGGGTGACCAGGTGAGCCGCGGCCCCTAGCCTTGCCAATTATAGAAAATCTTCCCCGTTGCTCGACTGACCAAAAGGGATCCCATCTGCCCATTAGCTAACCGAGTATGATGGGTTGCTTGGAGTGCCCTTTGAGGACTCCGTCCCGCTAACGCGAACAGCAAGCCACTGGCCAGCGAGGAAAACAGGATGGATCTGCGAGCCCTCATTCGCTTGGTGCCCGATTTTCCCAGACCCGGCATCCTCTTTCGGGATATGACCCCCCTGCTGCAGGATCCGGCAGGTTTCCGGGCGGCTATTGAACAGTTGGCCGCCGGCACCACCGGCATGGGATCCCTAGATTATGTGGTCGGCATCGAGTCGCGGGGGTTCATTTTAGGGGCTGCTTTGGCACAACACCTGGGCTTGGGCTTTGTCCCGGTTCGCAAGCCAGGCAAACTGCCGCCGCCGGTGCTCAGCCAGACTTACAGCCTGGAATACGGCCAAGACCAGCTCCAACTGCACGCCCACGCCCTGCGGCCTGGAGAGCGGGTGTTGATCGTGGATGATGTCATTGCCACCGGGGGTACAGCCGCTGCCACCGCCCAATTGGTGGCCCAGAGCGGCGCTGAGGTGGGGGGATTTGCCTTCTTAATCGAGCTGGCCTTTTTGTCCGGCTGCAAGGCTCTTCCCCCTGGGATCCCTGCCCATGTGGTGATGGTAGAGGAAGGCAACTGAGTTCCTCAAGTAAGGTGCACCGACTGTTGGACGAGGATCCCTGGTGTTTTGGGCAAAGGTTGGCTCAAGCGGCTGATCTGAGCCTGCGCCTGCAGTTGTTCGTCAATCCAGTCCGCCAGTTCCCGCATGTAAAGCGCCACATGGATCGCCTGGTCGCGCTGTGCTGGCTCCACACCTTTTTCCGCCAGGCGGGCCAGAATTACGGGATCGCTCAGCTCCTCCAGGGCGGCAAAGTCTTCCGGTTGGTCGAACCCCAGCTCTGCCATTTTCTCGAACACATACCCCAGCCGCAGGCCGGTGGCCTCGCACTGCCCCTCCAGTTGCCAGGGATCCCTCAAGGCCAGGGCAACAGTTCGGTAGGCGGTCTGGGCGATGGAGCGCCAGGTGCCGCGGTGGATGCGCAGGCTGAGTTGCTGCCGATCCCAGCCCAGGGCTTCTCGCACCAACAGGCCGCAATTGCAGCGGGTGCTGTCCCGCCAGCAGTACTCCCAGTCCCAGAAGCCCCAGTGTTGGGATTGGATACGATCCGCGGTGCGGCGCAGGAGAGCTGCCAACTCAGGTGTGGGGCGCATGAGGCAACACAGAGCTAAACAAAAAACAACAAAACAAAAATATAGAGCGCCTCCAGTCTAGGCAGGCGAGCGATGGAGAACAAGCCCAGCTCAATCTTCTTTACATTCCTGGTCGCAACAGCATTGCGGAGCAACATATTCCTGTTCGGGCCTGTCCTCCGAGGGCAAAGCTCGTTGCCGTTGCCAAGCCCCCCAAGCCACCCCTGCCAACACCAGCGAGGCCCCGCCCAGGTAGGTGCCCCCTGCTGGCAAGCCCGCCAAGGCCAAGGCCAGGGATCCCCCCCAGAGGGTCATGGCGTAGATGAGCAGCACTGAATGCCGCTGGGATAGGCCGGCTTTGAGCAAGCGGTGGTGCAGGTGGCCTTTGTCGGGATGGAAAGGCGACTTCCCCCTGGCCAGCCGCTTGAGGATTACGGTGGACATATCCAGGATCGGCACCGCCAAGATAAAGAAAGGCAGAGCCACTGCCAGCGTGGTCACCCCCTTGGCCACCCCGATCACCCCGATCCCAGCCAGGGTAAAGCCCAAAAAATAGGCCCCCCCATCCCCCATGAAGATCTGCGCTGGGTTGAAGTTGTAGCGCAAAAAGCCT
>NZ_JANSHW010000024.1:0-6091 GCF_047461815.1 Synechococcus sp. R6-10 | reverse complement strand
TAGGGCAGAGCAGGCTCAGGGCTACTGAAAGCCCGCTCCGTACCGCTTAGCGGTCGGAGCCGGGTAGTTTACTTACGTTGCAAACAATCATAACTCATACCAACTTCGAGTTGTAAAGATTTCCTTAACTTTTCTGCTCCCCAACCCTAATGCATTCGCCGAAGGGTCGCGTAGCGATAGCAGCCGGATTCCTATCCAGAACTGGGGATCTGGATACCCTTTAGCAAAGGGATCCAAGGCCAGCGGATCACCTGCAGCAGGTTGGAAAAGTCATCCCGCCAGACGGGATCCCCGGCTTGGGGCAAAAGGGGCTGCCAGGGATCCAGTTCCTGCAGGACTCCAGAGTTTTGGGCCAAAGGGCTCCGCCCTGCTGAGGCGGTCGTCGAAGCGTCGCGCGGCGATAACAGCACCCAGTGGGAAGGGGCCAGCCCCGCCTGGCGTTGCTCAGGGGAGAGATCCCGGTGGTCTTGGTGCCAAGCGTGAAGCTGCAGGGATCCGGCCAGGCCGGCCAACAGCGGGGCCAGGTCGAGGTGGCGGTTGGTGATGTTGAAGAGCAGCCAGCCGTGGGGCTTGAGCTTGCTGAGGTAGAGGGCCAAAGCCTCTTGCGTGAGCAAATGCACCGGCACTGCGTCAGAGCTGAAGGCATCCATCACCATCAGGTCATAGCTGCCCTCTGGGATCCCCTTGAGGCTGAGCCGGGCATCGCCGAGGATGACCTGCACCCGCGCCCGCGTCTGGGCCCACCGGAGATAGGAAAAATAGCGCCCCGCCCAATCGGCCACGGTGGGATCCAACTCGAAAAACGTCCACTCATCCCCTGGCTCGGCATAGGCGGCCAACGTGCCGATCCCCAGCCCCAATACGGCAATGGCGGGCATGGGATCCACAGTCTGGGCTCTGAACGCCGCAAACACCTGCCCAACGGGCCCAGGCCGAGCGAAATAGGTCAGCGGCTCCAGCGCTTTTTCCGGGTCCAAGTTTTGGCTGCCGTGTAGGGTGGTGCCGTGCAGAAGGCCACGAAAGGATCCCTGCTCAGTTTGGTATTCCACGATCCGGTTGAGGCCGAAGGCGCTGCGCTCGCTGTGGATCACCTGCAGTCCCGGCTGCAGCCAGGGTTGCCCCAGCAGCACAACCAACCCCGCCATTGCTCCCACCCAACCGACCTTGGCCTGCCAGCCAGGGGCTCCGCTCTGCTGCTGTGAACGGCTCTCCCCTGACACCAACAGCGCCAGCACCGCCCAGCCCAAAGCCAAACCCACCCCAGCGCCCACCTGCAGCAACGCCTGCGGTTGAAAGTGCAACAGCAGCAAGGGCAGGAGCAGCCCCAGCCCCAGCCACAGGCCCACCCGCCCCCCCTGAGCCCCCAGCACTGCCAGCGACATCCCCAGCAACAGGGGATATTCCAGCACTGTCTCAAACACCTGCGGTGCCAAGAGGGCAGAGAACATTCCCCCTAAGCTCCCCCCCAAAGCCAGCCACAGGTAAAACTGCGTCAACTGCTCCACCGGCGGGCGACGGCAAGCCAACCGGCTGTGGCAGCCCCAGCTCACCAGCCCAAAGGTGGTCAGATGCAGCGGCAAAAGCAAAAAACCCGGCCTCACCCAGCCCAAGACCTGTGTCCCCACCGCCCCGCAGGCCAGAAGAGCTGTCGTTCCCAAAACCCCCTTATTGGGGTGGATCCCCCCGAAAGCCAGCATGAATGTCAGCAGATAGATCCCCAGGGGGATGGCCCACAACAGGGGCACCGCCGCCACGTCGGTGGTCAACAGAGTGGTGACCGCCACCAACAGGCCCGCCGGCAAAAAAGCCAGCCCCGCCCAGCGCCAACGCTCTCGCCAGGAAACAGCCCAATTCCCCAGAGCAGCGCTGGATCCCTGGGAATCCGCCCCACGTTCTTGTGGCTCGGCAACGCCGTTGCGACTGAGCAGCAGACCCACCCCGCTCAGCAGCACCAGGGCTGCCACCAGCGCGTAGGATCCCGTCCACAGGAGAGTTTGCCCAGCCAAAGACAGGCGGGGCTCCAACACCAGCGGGTACCCCAGCAGCCCGCCCAAGCTGCCGGCATTGCTGGCCACATAGAGAAAGTAGGGATCCAAAGCCTCCCGTTGCCCCGCGACCCCTCTTGCCGCCAACCCCCGTTGCAGCAACGGCGTCGTCGCCGACAGGAGAAACAGCGGCACCCCAGCTCCCAAAGTCAAGTTTGCCAACAGAGCGAGAGGGGGCCACCATCCTTCCGGTTGGCCGGGGATCCCCAATTGAAAGGGCAAAAGCCTCAGACCGGCCAGCAACAGGATCCCGTGGATTAGCACCCCCATCCTGGGATTGAGCCCGCGCCCCAGCCGGTCTGCCCACAGGTAGCCCAGCAGCAGGGTGGCCTGAAAAAAGGCCAGGCAGGTATTCCACACCAGGGGGGATCCCCCCCACAGCGGCAGCAGCAACTTGCCCACCAACAACTGTCCCCAGAAGAGGCAAAAAGCGCTACCAAACAAGCTGAGGCCAACTAGCCAAACCAAAGCCGACCCACCGCAAAACCCTCAACTGCCAGTATTCCCCACTTTCTCCCGGAAGCTTGAGATGGGATGTTGTAGCCGCTTGGTGGTGCCCCTTGGGATCACCCAACTCAGAGGAGGGCCGATCCTTGTTCCTCGATTCAAGTGCGCCAACGGGTGGAAGGGGGCCACCCTCCGCCAGTACTCTCATTTGCCCCGATCACAAGGACTTTGTCCCGCTGTCGCGAACGGTTAGGATCGCAACGCTGACTCAAACCTACACTGCACCCCCATGTTGCCATGCAGCGCCAACGCGAACACAGAGCATCGCTGGCTCTGGCGTGACCAGCCCATTCGCTACCAACAGTCGGGATCCACAGGCCCAGCCGTGTTGCTCATCCATGGCTTTGGGGCCAGCAGCGACCATTGGCGGAAAAATTTGCCGGAGCTGGGGCAGCACTGTCAGGTGTATGCGGTCGATTTGTTGGGGTTTGGGGGATCCGCCAAGCCCCTGCCGGGATCCCCTTTGCCCTACACCTTTGAGACCTGGGGATCCCTGGTGGCCGATTTTGTGCGGGAGGTGATGGGCCAGCCGGCCTACCTGGTGGGCAACTCGATTGGGGGCATCGTGGCTTTGCAGGCGGCGGTTCTGGATCCAGCCCAGGTTTTAGGGGTAGCGATGTTGGATCCCTCGCTGCGGCTATTGCACGAGCGGAAACGAAAGCAGATCTCCTGGCTGCGCCGCCAGTTTACCCCTTTGCTGCAATCCCTGCTGGGGTGGCCCCCCTTTGGTCGTTTCTTCTTTGCTCAGGTGGCCCAGGCTAGGGCCATTCGCAATATCCTCCTCCAAGCCTACGGGCGCAAAGAAGCGGTTACCGAGGAGCTGATCCAGCTTTTGCTCAAACCCGCTTTGGAGCCGGGGGCGGCAGAGGTCTTTTTGGCCTTTGTGCGCTATTCTCAGGGGCCTTTGGCTGAAGATCTCTTGCCTCAGCTCACCTGTCCCGTCTTGATCTTGTGGGGGGAAGCGGATCCCTGGGAACCCATTGCTCTGGGGCGGGCCCTGGCAGAGTTTCCTTGCGTGGTGGGGTTCATCCCATTGCCGGGGGTCGGCCATTGCCCCCAGGATGAAGCCCCCGAGCTGGTCAACCCGCTGCTGTTGGACTGGATCCGGGATCCCACCCGAAAACCTGAGAAAGGACTCCATTCTCTCCCCCCAGAAGAGGGGAGCTAGGAAGCGGCGCAGCAAGAGCTTCCCTGGGCTCAAGGATGGCGCGGGCTGCCCTTGGAATTCTCATAATCTACGCCCGACCAAGGTGCTCCAGTTGATCCAGGTTGGGGCCCCTCAGCCGGAATGCCTGGCCAAACCCCTGGATGAAGCTGCCAGCTTTGGGGATGATCTGACAGAAGTGAAAATCCGCCAAGCCCAGGATCATCTCGGCAATCTCGTACTTGGCGCGGTAGAGGGCTTCAAACCCCTGCGCCTGCGCCTCCTCGCGGCTGAGAAACTGGGCTTCTCCGCTCACCATCACCCGCGGCAGGGCGTGGTTACTGCGGGGATCCCCTGGCGTAGGCGGCTCGTGGATGAGTAGCGCGGCCCGGGGATCTGCCCGCAAAGCCTGGGTGTGGCCAGAAAGATCGCTGATGACAATGGCAAAGCGCAAGGGATCCCGCTGCACCACAAAAGGCACCAACGACACCGCCGGGGATCCCTGCTCCAGCACCGCCAAGCTGGCCACCGGCTGGCCATCCAGCAGCATATTTAACTGTTCCAGCACCGACATGGTTGTCCTCCAGTCCCCTTGCTATTATCAGCTCCCCTGTACTGGGACAAGAGCCACAACCCTGCTTACAGGCTGTTCCTGGCCTGGTTGAACTCTGCCCGGCAGCTCGGAGCGTTGGGCATTAACGTTGTAAATAAAACTTTACAATCCTACGCAAAGCGAGCTACGCTGGGAAAGAAAGCACGAGGAGAACCCTATGACCCGATATCGCTCCGTCGTCGTCGAAGAAGGCGGTCGGCTGAACAACTACGCCATTGAGCCGGAAATGTATGTGGACAGCACCCCCCGCGTGGGCTTCACCGACTATGCAGAGCGCTTGAACGGGCGTTTGGCAATGATCGGCTTTGTTGCCCTGATCCTGTTTGAAGCTCTGTCCGGTACCACCCTGCTCGGCTGGCTGCAATCCCTGGGCCGATAAGCCAAAGAATGCTTCCTAGGAAGAGGGCTGTCTCTAATCGCCGATTGACTGTTCGCGATAGTGGGACGGAGTCCTCACTTTGCTGCACAGTTCTCTACAACCTGATGTGCAAACGCTAGGCAGTTGTGCGAGTGTGCAGAGAGCGGGTGGTTAGGTTTATGTTTCTAGACCTATGTTTCTAGACCCCAGCTACCGTTTGAAATGTACCCCAAGCTCTGGGGGAACTAACGCCTGTGGAGACTCCTCTGGCGGGGTGGTAGGTCTAAAACCTACCGCTAGTTAAGGGTTGCTGAAGCAGGAAGAAAGCAACAGCGCTGAGCAAAAATCTGTTCTGTTCAGTGCTGTGTAGGTCTTTCAGAGCGGCATCTCCCAGTGCAGCTCGACATGGGTATGGCCTTCTGGGGTGCGGGTGCGATGCCAGGATCCCTTGGGTAGATAGCGGGCGATGGTGTTCATGGCCTTGCTGCCGTAGCCGCCGCTGAGGCCGGGAGCGTACTCGATACCATCGTTGACCACGGAAAGGCAGCAGTGGCGCTCCGTTTGGGCCAGCGACACCTTGACAAAGGAAGCATTGCCTTTGGGGGGTTGTACATGGGCGATGACATTGCCGATGGCCTCCCGCAAAAAGCGCAAGATGTCTTCTCGCTGATCAAACCACTCACCGGTGTTGGGCTCCTGCAGAGGTTGCAGTTGGCGCTCCACAGACAGCGTCAGGCTGCCCGCTTGGATCAGCTCGTCCAGATAGATCTCGATGCCGCGATGCAACCCCTCTCGCAAGCTGGGGGAGATGCGCAGCTTGGCGGCTAGGGTGCGCACATCGTTGAGCTGATTCCGGATCCCGCGTCCGATCCTCTCCAGTTGCTCGAGCAGGTGGTCGTAGACGGTGGGATCGGGAGCTTTTCCCTGGTGCTGCTGCCATTGCAAGCTCTCCAAGTTGTCCATCACCACCTTCAGCTCCTGCAGCTCGCGATCGTGAATGTCGGTGGCTACTCGGTAGAGCAGCTTGCGAGCCTGGTCAATGGCGGCCTCCTGTTCGGCCCGGCGCAGGCGCTCCAGTTCCTGTTGCTGGGCCAAGAGCCGTTCTTGATTCTCCACAATGACCAAAGTGAGCAGCAGGCTCACCCCCGTTAGCCCACTGGCCAGGGCCGGCAAGACGAGAGGCCAAACCCAACGCCCCAGTAGAAACTGGGCCACAGCCAACCCTTCGTAAACGGCAAGCCCCACCACAGGCCGCAGGAGAAACTGCTGTTGCTTCCAGCCCCAAGGGCTCAAAAGTGCTCCGCACCGCTGACGCGAACGTAGGGGGGGACGATAAAGCACCAAAAGCAGTCCCGTTCCCACTCCCAGCAGCAAGACCACCGCAACCGCCACCCCCCCCGGCACGGATTGGTAGACCTCCCCGG
>NZ_JANSHW010000023.1:0-5352 GCF_047461815.1 Synechococcus sp. R6-10 | reverse complement strand
CTCCACAACCAAAGCGCCGGTGCGTTCTCGGATTTGTCGGCGTAGGTCTGCGTCGGCCACAAACACATCGCCGGTGGCCACCAAGCCTTGATGAATGACGGGATCCCGGCCTTGTAGGGGGTGGAGAGGGATCCGCTCGGGATGGGCCACAATCAGGTCGTAGAGGGCGCTATCGGCCTCGGCCAGTGGGTGGCGCAGCTCTGGGATAAAGTCGATCCCCAAGACAAAGCCCTCGGGTCGTCCGGTGCCGAAGTCGTGCTCAATCGCCGCATGGGCCAGCACCACATCTCCCATGTGCAGGTGATCGGCCAAGGCCCCGGCCACACCGGTAAAAATGATCCCCTGCAAAGGGAAATGGGCCACCAACAAAGCCGCTGTGGTTGCCGCCCGCACCTTGCCCACCCCACCTTGTACCACCACCACCGGTTGCCCCGCCAGGGATCCCTGGTGGAACTGTCGCCCCAGATGGGTATGGATGGAGCAGGTTTCCATTGCTGCGGTGAGCATGGCCACTTCCTCGGGCAGGGCTCCAAGAATACCAATGGCTTTCTGGGGGAGATGAGATGGAGATTCCATAGAGCTTCCCTCAGGTTCTTCGAAAGACTTTTGAACAGGCTCTCTCTCCAGTTGGCGGGGGGGATCGCTTGCCCTCACCTGTCCGGCCACTTAGTGAACCATTGCCAACGGTTTCATTCTCGCCTGAGTTGAGGATCCCAAAGCGATGACCGGATAGGTCGGAGTCTTAGGCGGTATAGCGGTATAGTTGAGGTGGTTGGATAGGGAATAGGGGGAAGACCATGGTCTACAGTGAGCCGCTCATGAGCACCTTTAACCCTTCGCCAGAGGTTTTTCCAGAGCCCCTTCGCTGCGTTGAGGTTGTCTCGGCGGTGGTTTCCAGCCTCAAAGAGGATGCGGCCTACGAAAACCATGAGCAGGGACACACCTGGAAGTTCACCTACGGCACGGCAGAAGTGTTCGTCCATTTGAGCGGCGAATCCCCAGAAGACACCCTTTTGGTATGGTCTCCTGTTCTCTCTCTGCCGGTGGCAGAACCCGCCAAGTTGATGCAGAAGCTCCTGGAGAAGAATTGGAGCGATACCCTAGAAGCGCGTTTTTGCATTTGGAACAACCAGGTGGTGCTGAACCACTACCGCACCTTGGAAGGGATCACAGCGGGCGAAATTTCCCGGGCCATCACCATTGTGGCCAGCTTGGCCGATGAATATGATGAGCCCCTCCAGGCGGAGTTCCCCAAAGTTTAAGGTCTGGCTTTGCCAGGATGGGATCCCAGGGATACTGGCTCCCCTACCGCGTGGCCTCTGGGGCCTGGCAAATGGAGCAGGACTTCCGGCTTTTGCACAGGCTTCGTCGGGATCCTCAGCCCTGCTTGCGCTTCTACGGCTGGGATCGGCTCACCCTCTCGCTGGGACGACACCAGGTTTGGCCAGATCCCCTGCCAGGGATCCCGATTGTGCGCCGACCCACGGGGGGAAGGGCGGTGCTCCATCAGGCGGCTGAGGATGCAGCAGAGCTGACCTACAGCTTGGTGTTGCCCCTTTCTTACTTGCAAGCCAGGTTGCCCAGTTTGCAGCGGGCCTGGGTGTACGACTTCTGTTGCCGCTTTTGGGTGCAGGGGTTGGCGGAGCTGGGCATTGCCATAGATGAGCCCGCTTTTGCTCACGGCCGAAGCCACCGGGATCCCGGCTACCGCAACAAGACCAGTTGCTTTGCCTCCCGTACCCGTGCTGACTTGAGCTGGCAGGGCAAAAAGCTGATGGGCAACGCCCAACTGTGGCAACCTTGGGGGATCCTGCAACAGGGATCCCTCCTATTGCAACCCAATCTAGAGCTGTGGGAACGGTATCTGCCCGGCTCGCAGGTGATTGGTATCTACGACATTTGCCCCACGGCGCCAGGGATCCCTGCTTTGATCGAACATTTTCTCCAGGCCGCCCGGGAGTGCTTTGAAGTGGAATGGCAAGAAGAAGCCTGGCTCCCTTGGCCGGACTGAGGGCCGGTTGCTGTTAACAATTACTAGCAACAAGAAGCGGCTTGTCTCAACCGTTCCCCAACTCCCCTCTCTCCCTGGGAAAAGGACTGCCAGTCTAGCCGAGACAGCTGTGCTAGAACCTAGGCAGCGCTCAGCCAGGTAAGCCATGCCGAAAGTTTGGGCGGCAGTTTTGCT
The DNA here is from genome assembly GCF_047461815.1 of Synechococcus sp. R6-10. Classification (NCBI taxonomy): domain Bacteria; kingdom Bacillati; phylum Cyanobacteriota; class Cyanophyceae; order Synechococcales; family Synechococcaceae; genus Synechococcus; species Synechococcus sp. R6-10. Next base: position 3,167 of record NZ_JANSHW010000023.1, on the reverse strand, counting down.
AGTTGTATCCCTGCTGCCGCAGCCCGCTTGGGCCATTACCCTTGAACAAGTGCCCAACCCCCGCCGTCAGTATGGAGGGTGGGTTTCCGATACCGCCAACATCCTCAGCAGCAGCACCGAAAACGAGCTCAACCGTCTTATCACTCAGCTTGAGCAGCGCACCAGTGCCGAGATGGCAGTGGTTACCGTGCCGAATACTCAGGGATATGCAACACCAAAAGACTTCACCACGCAGCTATTTAACTACTGGGGGATCGGCAAGGCAGGCCAAAACAACGGGGTTTTGTTTCTCATCTCGGTAGGGGATCGGCGGGTGGAAATCGAAACGGGCAGGGGCCTGGTCGCTATCCTCCCCGACAGCCGAGTCCAGCAGATTATCGACCAGCAGATCCTGCCTCGGTTTCGCAATGGGGATTTTGATGGCGGCACTCTGGCGGGGGTGCGGCAGTTGACCTCGGTGTTGCAGGGCCAGCCCGTTGCAAATGTTCCTGCGGCAGCTTCTGGAGTTACCACCTCAACGATTGCAACTTCTTCTGGGGCAGTGGCCCAGGGCATTGATTCTTCCCTGGTGGAAGGGATCCTGCTGCTGCTGGGGATCATCATTTTGGGACTGGGGTGGCAGCGCTCTCGCATGCCCGTCTCTCTAAGGGCTGAGCGAGGGGGAAGACAAGTCCTCTCCCTGACACGCAGAGATCCAAGAACAGGTGCTGTGCTCTCTTCGGTTCAGAGCGACCCCATTCGTCTCTTCCTCTATTCGGGATCCCTCTGCCTTGGCGTGTTCCTAGGATTGTCCAGCGGCAACTGGCTGGGGTTCGCTCTGCCGGTTGTGGCTGCTATGGCCACTGACGGCACCTTGGGCCGGAAGCGTGGGATCCCTTTTCAGCCAGTGGTCTGTCAAGCCTGTGGTCGACCCATGCGACTCATCCAGCCCCAGCTTCTGGATAAGTACCTTCCCCAAGAGCATCGCCTGGCCAGGAGCCGCGGCAGAGCTCGCTACTACGGCTGGTTTTGTCCTACCTGTCAAGGAATAGCTGTGGTTGTGCGCGAAGGCACGCTCTCCCGACACCTTTACTGCCCTCGGTGCCAAGCCCTCACCCTCGACCTCACCACACAGGTTCTCAGGGAAGCCACCTATTCCTCTAGCGGCTTGAAGCTGGAAATCCTGAGCTGTCCTATCTGCGGGTACCGCAGCGAGCGAGAGGTGGTCATCCCCGAGCTCAGCGACACAGACACAGATTCAGACTTCGGTGGAGATTCAGGTGGAGATTCAGACTTCGGTGGCGGTAGCAGCGGAGGTGGCGGAGCGGGCGGCAGTTGGTGAGACCCAACTCTAGAGATTTCTCTATCGATCTGAAAAAGGAGTCGGGCTTCTCTTAAATCCGCCAGGACAGTACAGTGGTAAGGGAGCAGCAATAGAAACTGGCTAAGGACGGATCTCTCATGACCCTCGGAGAAGGCGTACAACTGGTTACGTTTGTGGTGCTATCGGCGATGGCCATTGGCTTCGCGCTAGGCGTGGTTTGGGCCCCCAGCATTGTCTATTCCGGTTTTCTGCTTGGGGGCGTTTTCTTGAGTATGGCCGGGTTGTATCTCCTGTTGAATGCCGATTTTGTGGCCGCAGCCCAAGTTCTGATCTACGTCGGCGCGGTTAATGTGTTGATCCTGTTTGCCATCATGTTGGTGAATCGGCGCTACACCTTTGCCCCCCTGAAGCTGGGCTGGCTGCGCAACGGAGTGACGGCAGTCGTGTGCTTGGGGTTGTTTGCCCTTCTGACGGCGATGGCCCTGAATACCCCCTGGCAGTTAGAGCCAATCCAACCCATGAGCAGTGTTTTGGTGATGGGTGGGCATTTCTTCAGGGAGTATCTGTTGCCTTTCGAGCTGGCCTCTGTCCTGCTGTTGATGGCTCTGATCGGTGCTATTGTGCTGGCGCGTCGAGAGTTTGTCATTCCCCAAGCTGGAGAAGGGGATCTGAGCTTGCTGGAGCGGGCCCGACCCCAGCTGGAATCAGAGTCAGAACGACCGGCAGAGCTGGTGAGCACCCGCTAAAGCTGACTGCTCTCGGCCATAAAACCTAGAGCTTTCCCGAGGCCCCTGTCATTGTGTATCTACATGGAGCTCATCGCGATGTTGCAACTGCAGTTTTTCTTGGTGGTGGCAGCGATTCTTTTCTGCATTGGTATTTACGGATTGATTGTGAGCCGCAATGCGATTCGCGTCCTGATGTCGATTGAGCTGATGCTCAATGCGGTGAACCTGAACTTCATGGCTTTCTCCAACTTTGTCGATTCAGCGATGATTCGCGGCCAGGTGTTCTCGGTGTTTGTCATCACTGTGGCGGCTGCCGAGGCCGCAGTGGGCTTGGCCATCGTGCTGGGGATCTACCGCAACCGCGCCACTATCGATATGGAGAGCTTTAACTTGCTCAAGTGGTAGACTTTTTCGATTGTTTAGTTTGTATCAAGGCAAGGCTGGCTAATTCAAGTGAAGGCCAGAATGCCTGAGTAGAGCAAAGCTCCCAAAACAGGCAGGAAAACCAGCAGACCCAGCCAGCGGGATTTATTCAGGCGGGGTGGAATGGCAAAGATCACCCAGATACCGAAGATCAAGTTGACTAGGGGAATGAAGAAGAGGATCACCCACCAGCCGGGTTTACCAGCAGCTCGACACATCACCCAGATGTTAGCAATCGGGATCCAAGCTAACCAAGCATTCGGCACGTTTAGCTTCTCTCCAATCACCATTAAGGTGTAGCTAAAGAAGGCGTAAAGGGCAACGGCAATCAGCCCTGGTAAAAGCTCATCCATCGTGACCCTCCCACATATTTTTTTGATATTTGCGAATGTCAACTCACTTGTCTCCAGCGTCTCTTTGGTGTCAGAGACAACCCTCGAATCTATACAGCTATAAGGCCAAACCGCAAGAAAACCAACTTTCCAAAGCTGTTCAGGAGCTACTCTGATCCCGCCCACAAAGTTAGCCAAAAGGGATCCCGTTGTCCAGACTTATCTGTCAAGTTTCATCAAGAATTCTGTCAAGTTTCATCAAGAATACAGATCTGACGAATAATCTCTCAAGCACGGGGGGGCAACGGCGGGCATTGGATCCCGGGAACCAGGGATTCCAGCAAGCCGCTACAGGCATCCCAGAGCAGCTCGATCACGTAA
>NZ_JANSHW010000022.1:0-3877 GCF_047461815.1 Synechococcus sp. R6-10 | reverse complement strand
AGGAAAACCGGAGCGAGCAGTTGTAGGCAGAGGGGTCGGGATCTCGGTCTGGGAAGGGGCATGGCCAACCGAGGCCTGGCTTGGAGCCGCTTCTGGCCAGCGCTCTTTCTGAATTTTGGGAACCGGTGCCCCCAGAGTTTTAACTTTGCGAAAATCGGAGTTGTGGTCGGGATCCACAACAGGTTTTTGGGCCTCCAGCACCTTGATCTCAGAAATCTTGGTGCCCGGTAATGCAATCTGCGTGGCATCGGCACTGCTTTCCCCAGAGGACAAGTAGAAGACTTTTTTCCACTGCGGCTGTGTTTCCCCCTGAAGCCGACCGTACACCACCAGTTGGCTAACTCCCTGCACAGGCAAGCCCCCCAATTGGCTGGCAACTCGATGCAACACCATAGAGCGGCTAAACATCCCCTGCCGTGGGAGATCCACCATGAGGTAAAGGACATCTTGCTTCAGCGCCGAACGGGTCGGCAGAGGGGCAAGGGCCTTCTGCAGAGCCTTGATCAGGGTTTCCACGCTGCGAGCAGCAGATGAGCCAGCCATAAAGTTAGAGTTCGCAAAGTTAAGTTAGAGAGTGAAAAAATGGTCTTGTAACAACTCCAATCCAAGAGGGATCCACTTCTCTCGGCAAAAACGAGTACCCCCTCGCCAGAAGTCCAGGCCTCTGACCTCATCTTGCTGCCTCATTGTGCTCAATCTGCCGGAGTCCGTCAATATACTGAAAGAGCCTGTTACAAACGGGGCTGCTGGCCCATTTTGCGACGGAAAAGGTGGGTGTGGTCAGGGCTGTAGAGCCGCGAGCGGGCAGATCTGGAGCTTGACAAGCCTTTCAAGGCAGGGCTGACGAGATAGAGCACTGTGCGTTCTAAGCCGGCTTGCCGGGTGAGGGCGGCCATCTCGGCCAGGGATCCCAGCCAGATCTGTTCGTCCGGCCAACCCAAGCGATAACAAACGGCAACCGGGGTATCGGCGGGGTAGTGAGCCAGCAGATCTGCCTGCGCTTGTTCTACGTGGCGGGCGCTCAGATATAGACACAAAGAGGCGCGGTGGGCTGCCAGACTGGCCAGGGCTTCTGCTTCCGGTACCTGGGTGCGACCGCTGGCGCGGGTGAGGATAATCGTCTGTACCAACTTGGGTATGGTCAACTCCACCTGCAAACGGGCGGCTGCCAATTGAAAGGCGCTTACTCCCGGCACGATCTCAAAAGGGATCCCTGCCTCCGCCAGCCGGATCAGCAGCTCGTGCAGAGCGCCGTAAAGGCAGGGATCCCCATCCTGCAGCCGCACCACCCGCCGCCCCGCCTTGACCCGTTCCACAATTTGCGGCAGCAGCGTTTCCAGCGTGAAGGAGCGGGTGTCAATGGCCTCAACCCCAGGGCGACAATGGGCCAGCACTCCCTCTGGCACCAAAGAACCTGTGTAGAACACTACATCGGCTTCCGCCAGCAGTCTTTGCCCCCGCAGGGTAATCAGCTCCGGATCCCCGGGGCCAGCCCCGACAATGTAGACAGGCCACGACGTCGGTTCGCGCATTTGCTTGCTTCCTACCCCTTCAAGGGCCTCTTTGAAGATCCCTTTTCCAAAGTCTTTTCAAACTGGATTCCAAGGGAACTTATCTGGAGGCTCAAGCATGCAAGATCACGACAGGCACTCGCATCCCATCTTAAGGTACGTTCGGAAAGACTATTATCCCTACGTTGTTTTACCCCAGCCGATTGCTCTCCTCTTGAGGGGGCCAGATCTCCCACCTTGCCCGCCGGAGCCTGAGCCGCCACAGATGCCGGAGCGCCCAACGGAACCTGAACTACCTCGAATGCCGGAACGCCCTGTTAGGCCAAATCTACCCGAGCTACCCCAGCCTTTGATGGGCAAGCTGCAATCGGCATGGGCAACTGGTGCTGGTGCATAGAGCAGTCTAGTGTCCGGTGCTATACCCCTGATATCGCAATGCAGGTATCTAGAGATGGAAAAAGATCACTCGTTTTACTCATTGACATTGAAATTGATGAGCCATGGTTTCTTGAAGGTAATCTGTGTAGGCCAGCCCATACTGTGAATGATCCTAAGCAAAGTAAGCGTGATGCTTATCTAGCGGATAGAGGCTGGGTTGTAGTTCGGTTCTCAGAACGGCAAGTTTATGAAGAAAGTGAAAAGTGCATTAATCTCATCTTTTGCTTGGTTTCAGGTGTCTTGGGTGCATTAGATTCTAAACAGCCAGACCTTATCATTTTCATTTCCAACGGACCACAAGAGATGGGGTGATCAAAGTGCTCTTAGTGAACCTAGATTTCTTCCTCCCTACTTTTAATTCCCAAGGTTGAGACTGGCCCTACCGGGATTGAATTGAGCTAACGCGCTGGTCCGAGACGCTGCTGCAAGATTTGTGCGGCCAGCAACACATCCAGGGGGGTGGTTAGCTTCAGATTGGATTCCTCCCCTTCGACGATGTAGACTGGCCAACCCAGCTTCTCGAATAGGGCTGCATCATCGGTTACCTGCCAACCCTGGGCCAGAGCCTCCCGATGGGCTTGCCATAGCATCGACAGGCGAAACCCCTGCGGCGTTTGCGCTGCCCACAGCCGGCTGCGTTCTGGGGTTGACTGAATTTGGATCCCTTTTGGGCCTGCCTCAGCGACTTTAATCGTGTCCTTGACAGGGATCCCCGCGATGAGACCATCCACCTGCTGCAAAGCAGCACTACAGCGATCGAACAACTTAGGGGTAGCTAGGCAGCGGGCCCCATCGTGGATCAACACCCGCTCTACTGTTCCCAGGTTGTAGAGATACTCAACCCCCCTGTAAACCGACTCCTGCCGCGTCGCCCCCCCTTGTAAAAGCTGCACCGGCGTGGACAGATCCATTGCCGCCAGGATCTGCTCGATGGCTGGCCAATCGCCGGGTTGGGAGAGAATGCCAATCCACTCGATGGAGCTGGCCTGATCCGCAGCCTGCAACGTCCAAGCCAAAATCGGCTGACCCAAGAGCGGCAGCAACAGCTTATTGACCGCAGCTCCCATTCGCTTGCCGCTGCCAGCCGCCGGGATCAGAAGGTGCATGGGATCCAAAAGTGCATCCAACCGGATCCCAGTGTACTGCTCAACTCAACCTTCCAACTCTCCCGAAGCAGTGACAAAGTCAGGGTAGGCAATGTTGCCGTGCTCGCCAATATCCAAGCCGGCCAACTCTTCTTCTGCCGAGACGCGCAGACCGATGGTGCCCTTCAAAATCAAAAACAAAGCCAGACAACAGATAAAAGACCATCCTCCCAGGGCAATAACCCCCAGAATCTGTACCGGCAACACCGCCCAAGTCACCCCCGCTTCCGCATGGGCAAACCACGGGATCCCTGCAGCAATGACCCCCCAAGCGCCGCACACCCCATGTACCGACACCGCCCCCACCGGGTCATCCACCTTCAAGGTGCCCTCGATAAACAGCACCGACAACACCACCAACACCCCGGCCACCGAGCCGATAAGGATTGCCCCCAAAGGATGAACAGTGTTGCAAGGAGCAGTAATGCCCACCAGCCCCGCCAGTGTCCCATTGGCTGCAAACGTCATGTCCGGCTTGGTAAAAATGGCCCAGGAAGTACAGAGAGCGCCGATGGCTCCTGCCGCCCCGGCCAAATAGGTATTGAAAGCAATCCAGCCAATATCAGGAATCGCTGCCGTTGTAGAGCCGGCATTAAAGCCAATCCAGCCCAGCCACAGGATCAACGCCCCCAACATGCCCAAGGGTAAGCTATGCCCGGGAATAGCCCGCGGCTCCCCATTGGGACCATACTTGCCCAAGCGCGGCCCCAACACCAAAGTTCCCGCAAAAGCTGCAGCCCCACCCACCAAGTGCACCACCCCCGACCCGGCAAAGTCAATGTA
>NZ_JANSHW010000021.1:0-4041 GCF_047461815.1 Synechococcus sp. R6-10 | reverse complement strand
GAAAAAACCTTTACCTCCTGCTCCGGCCCAGCAAAAAATTGGATCCAGCTTTGCCAATAGTGGGGTTCCCCCCAGCCGAAATAGGGGTAGGCAGTGCTGGCGGCCAGATAGAAGCGGTAGTCGGGATCCATTTGGCGAGCTGCCACATAGCGCCCGGTGGCCCCCACATCGTTGCCCTGCGTCCAGCCTTTGTGGACAAAGTCTCCAAAAATGGCCAGGTTCCACCCCCCAATCAGCAGGATTGCCCCCGCCATCGCCGCCGCCGGCAGCCAACTCCCGGCCCGGGATCCCCAGCGTTCCAGGAGACCTGCCAGCACTTGGATCCCTTCCAAGGTTAGATAGGCTACAAAGGGCAGAATGACCAGCAGGCGGGTGTAGTTGGGGGCTTTGGTGATGGCCAAGCTAAACAGCAGGTAGAGAAATAGGAAGCTGCCGATACAGAGCCAGTCGTGGGGCTGGCTGCGCTTCTTGAAAAGGCGGTAGAGGCCGGATCCCAGCCCCAGCCAGATCAAAGCCCCCGTCAAGGGATCCACAAAAGCATGGCCGTAGTTGGGATAGATGTAGCCGCGGTCGTGCTGGCCGGGGTCGTTGAACATACTCAGGCCGTTGAAGATGTTGCGCCAGACCGCCTCCTCTGGCGTAGCCGCATTCACCCACATCTGTTGTAACGCCCGCCCTTCCGGGAAAAAGAGAAATTGTTGGCGAGAGTACTCGGCGCTCACCGCAGGTGCTGTGACCGTGGCCACCAGAATGGGCCCAGCCACCAGAAAAAAGCCCAGCGCCGCGGGCACCGTCAGCTTAGCCAGGACCCAGAGGGGATTAGCTTGCTTGTTTTCTCCTCGGAGATCCTCCCGACCCAGGAGCAGGTACAGAACTCCAAACAACAGCCCCAACAGGATCACCACCCGCCCCGGCAAATAGCCGTAGAGGGAGAAAGCCGCCGCTCCTCCCCCCAGATAGAGCAACAGGGGATTTTTTTCCCGCACGCCCTTGAGGAGCAAGGCCAGGGCCGCACACTCCACCAGCACAATCAGGTTTTCCCGCATGGCCATGCGGCTGATGCCCAGCAAGGCGTGGTTGGATCCCAAGAGGGCCGCCCCCGCCAAAGCCAGCCGGGATCCCCAAAATGCCCGAAAAAACCCGTAAGCCACCAAAATGGTGATCACCCCGAAGGCGGCATGTACCGTGCGCACATTGAGCAGCGTGACTCCCCCCATCAGCCGCGTCAGGCCGCCGAAGAGGCTGAACATGAAGCGGGGGAAATAGAAATACTCCGGCATCAGCCCAAAGATATCGGGATAGCGCACCCCTGAGGCGCGACGGGCCATGGAGGTGATCACAATCTCGTCAGTATTGATCTGAAAAGGGATGTTGGGCAGGTCGTAGAGGTAGATCGGGGCAAAGACCAACACCAACAGCCCCAGGTGCAACAGCTCCTGTTGCCAGCGCAGCCGCGTCGGATCCCAAGGGGGTTGAGCCGGGGAAAACTGCGCCCAATACAACCCCACCAGCAGGATGCTCAGCAGCCAGAGGCCAATCTGCAGCACGTGGTAGCCGGACAGCCCGTACCAGAGAGTCAGGGCTATTCCCAGGCCCAGGCCGGATCCCAGCAGAGGCAGACGCCGGGAGGCCACCGTATCCCAAACCGCCATAGGACTCCGTCCCGCTGATGCGATAGGACTGGAATCTGAGAGGAATCAATTCCTATCAGCTTACCAGGCGCAAGATGTTCCGTAAAACCGGAACTCAGTAACCCCGCATCGGCTCCGCCTCTGGCTCCAATTCCGGATCTATGAAGTTGGACGGATCGTAGAGGAAGCGGTTGACCTCGTCCTCAATGCGATAGATCTCGAAGGGCTCCAATTGTTTGCCAGTTCGCAAGGCCAGCAGGTAGCCATCCACCAGCAGACGTAGCTCATCGGTGCGCCGGTAGCCCCGCTGCCAGGTATCCACCAGAGCATCGGTCAAAGCCTGATAGTGCCGGATCAACTTTGGGTCTTGCAACATGGTGTTCCCTTGCCCTGCCTGTTTCTATCCTAACGTTTGGTGTCTCTTTGTAAGGGGTGATTGCAAACGGGATCCCGAAGCATCGTCTCTTCTTGGCTTCAAGCCATGGGCAGGTGCAGCCGCGAAGGCGTCTCGCCACCGCTGCGGAGAGTGATGGTGAGAATGCGGGCCTCAATCAGCCGCTCTTCCCGCATTCCCGTGCCTGTGTTGACAGGATAGGCCGGAAAACAAGCCGCGCTAAGGCTGAGGCGCAGAGCATGACCGCAAGGAATGCGAATACAGGTGGGCTGACAGGGAATCAGAATGGGGGTACTGGGCTGGGGATCCCCTAGGCGACAATAGCCTTGGGAAAAGTTATACACCTGCCCATCGGGCCTTACCACCGAGAGCACAGCGCAAAGATCGAAACTGGGGCTGTCGGCCTCCGCGTACACCTCCACAGCAATGTCCCCGACCAGAACCAGCTCGGCTTGCAGCGGCGGAGTGGTATAGGTCAGGACATCGGTGCGGCAGTCGAGGGCGGAGCGCTCTTGCGGCCCGGCAGGCTGAACTAGGTGGCCCCCCAAGGCCGGCACCGGTCGCCAGGGATCGTGAACAAAGGTATCCGATTGTTGCGTCGGCGAGGGTTCAGGGCGAAGGGATCCCTCTGCTTCTGAAAGGGCAGCCAAGCCGGTGCTGTGTAGGTAAAAAGCTTTTGGCTCAGGGGTAGGCCAAGCATCAAAGCCGCGCCAGCGGTTGGATCCCATCTCGAACAGGCGTACCGGCGGCTCCTGGAGGATCCCTGTATCTTTGCCTTTGAGGAACTGGTCAAACCAGCGCACCTGCAGGCGATCGATGGGGCTGACAGCCTCTGGGCCAAAGTCCAACGCCCCCACTTTGCGCCCCCAAGGGAGATGGATCCAAGGGCCGATGATCAGGTATTGAGGGTTCTGGCTGCGGGCGCTCATTTCCTTGTAGAGGCGCAGGCTACCACTCAGGTAGCTGTCAAACCAGCCGGCAATGTGTAGCATCGGCAGATCCACCGCCTCTAGACGGGGAGAGAGCTTGCGCCAGTATTCATCCGGCTCGCTGTGCTCCAGCCAGTCGAAGTAATAGGATTGGGGGGCATACTGCTGCAACACCCCCGGCTTGAGGGGGATAGGGTCGTAGAGGGGGAGATTGCGGGCAGCTTTCAAAAGCGCTTGGTAGGCATTGGCATCCCCCCTGAGACGCGCCCCTTCGGTCTCCAGTTGCAAGGCCCAACTGAGGTTGTTGTAGAAGGCAAAGGCCCCCCCTGGGTAAGCGGCATCGGCATAGAGATCGTAAGGCAGCATCGCCGGGCAGATGGCCTTCAAGGCGCTGGGACGGGTAGAAGCCGCATACAGCTGGGTCATGCCCTGATAAGAGAAGCCGTACATGCCCACTACGCCGTTGCTCCCCGGCAAGGCAGCCGCCCAATTGACGGCGTCAAACCCGTCTTCCACCTCATGGCGGAAAGGGTAGAAGGATCCCTTGGAGGTTCCCCGTCCGCGCACATCCTGGATGACCACAATGTACCCCTGGGCCGCATACCACCTGGGATGGGCATACACCACCGTCGAGGCAATGGCCCGCCCATAGGGCTGCCGCATCAGCAAAACCGGGTAGCTCCCCTCCCCTTGCGGGCGATAGACATCTGCGTCCAGTTGGATCCCGTCGCGGGTGAACATGGAAACAGTTTCGCGGGGGCGAACGGGCAACATGGCCTGGGTTGGGCTAGCGGATCTTGCCAAAGGGATACCAACCAAGGACAACCTAAGGGATCCCTGGGTGGATTCTTCCTAAGATAAAACAGAAGCCCTTATGAGAGGGAGAAACTCCCACCAAAGTTTGAGCCCCTTCCCTGGATCTCCGGCCTGCTGGCGCAAACGCAGCCCCCTCCAGACCCCTCTTTTATGGCTTTTATGGATTTATGGAAACAGAGACCCCGGGAAAAGATTTGTCGGAGCATGCCTCTAACCCCCAAAACCCTGAACTTTGCTGAATTTACTGAGCTTTAGGCGGTTTGGCAAAAGT
>NZ_JANSHW010000020.1:0-2810 GCF_047461815.1 Synechococcus sp. R6-10 | reverse complement strand
ATCGTAGCCCAAGTGCAGGAGTGGAAAAAGCTGCACCCCTACATCCAAGCTCCCAACCAAGCTCCCACCATCGTCAACCCCCTGCCGCTCCAGCAAAACCTGCCCGCCCCCGTCTTCAAAGCCCTGAGCGAGTGGTCAGACGGCAAAACCAGCATTCGCCAGATGGGTCGCTACCTGGGTCGAGACACCCTGGCGGTGGCCAAGGCCATCTATCCCTACGTCCGCCAAGGGGCCATTCAACTGTCCGAGCCCGTCTTGATCGCGGAGCCCAAGCCCAGCCGTCCCCTCAAACCCAGCGATAAGCCCAGCCACATCCTTTGCATCGACGACTCCATGGCCATCCAAAAAACCGTAGAGTTCATCCTGCAAAACGAGGGCTACCAGGTTACCACCATCGGCAATCCTCTCAAAGCGCTGGGACAGGTGTTTCTTCTCAACCCCGACATGATTCTCTGCGATGTGGCCATGCCCAAGTTGGATGGGTATGAGCTGTGCGCCATGTTGCGCAAATCCAGCCAGTTCCGCGAAACCCCCATGATTATGCTGACCGGCAAGGATGGTTTTACCGACCGGATTAAGGCCCGCATGGCCGGAGCGAACGAATTTTTGAGCAAACCCTTTGCGGAAAAGGAGTTGTTGACCATTGTCGAATCCTACGTGGGCCCTCCCCCCAAACGGGGCGGTGGCGAATAGGCGTTGGGGCAGCCAAAATGTTGGCACAGAGGACTGTGGGCGGGGTACTGGACAGAAGAGTGGCCTCACCGAAACAATAGGGGTAGCATGGCCGGCCCGGAGCCAGGGAGCCAGGTGAGGTTACAAGAGCAAACCTCAGTCAAAGCAGCCCGACGGTTGCGCGGGAGTGCAAAAGGAGCAAGACGGCAATGAGCAAAGTGCTGGTGGTGGATGACAACCGTACCTACCTGGAGACCATTTCCAGCTTGCTTTCCGAGAACGGTTTGGAAGTCTCCACAGCAACAGACGGCGTAGAGGCAATGGAGTGCATTCGCCAGCAGAAGCCTGATGTGGTGGTGCTGGATATTGTCATGCCGCGCATGAACGGCTACGAGGTGTGCCGGGAAGTAAAGGGGGATGAAAGTACCAAACACATTCGCATCGTCATGTGTTCCACCAAAGACCAGACCTTTGATATCGAGTGGGCCAGGCGCAACCAGGCGGATGCCTATGTAACCAAGCCCTTTAAGCCCCAAGAGCTCCTGGCGACCATCAAACATCAATTGCGGGAGATGAATCGGAAATGAGTCGCGTTTTGGTGGTGGAAGATAGCCAATCCCAGCGGGAGATGATCAGCAAGCTGCTGCAGGAAAACGGCTTCGAGGTGATGACTGTGGAAGACGGGGTGGAGGCCGTAGAGGCGGTGAAGCAAAACAAACCCGACCTGATCGTGCTGGACATCGTCATGCCGCGCATGAACGGCTATGAGGTGTGCCGTCTTCTCAAGGCCGACCCTCTCACCCAAAAAACGCCCATCATCATGTGTTCTTCCAAGGGCGAAGAATTTGACCGCTACTGGGGGATCCGCCAGGGAGCGGATGCCTACATTGCCAAGCCTTTCCAGCCCCAGGAACTGGTGGGTACGATTAAGCAATTACTGAGAGGCTGAGAGCTGCCCCTTCTGCTTCCACGCCTTTCGGTAGGTCCTGAGAACGACTCTGCGTTTTAAGCAGGGAGGGGGGCGGGATCAACAGTCCACAAGACTATCCATGCGGGGGAGCATCATGCTGGGGGATCTGGATTTATTGATGGGGGATGAGACCCAAGAGTTGCGGGAGATGGAGGCTCCCGAAGGTGAGCTATTCCTAAAGTTCAAGATTGCCACCGGGGAGGAATTTGCGCTGCCAGCGGTATCGGTTGTGGAGGTGATGAGCATTGGCCCAGAGAAAATCACCCCCATGCCCAATGTGGACCCAGTTTTGCTGGGCACGCTGAATTTGCGGGGCGAGATCATCTGGGTTGCAGACCTGGGGCAATTTTTGGGGATCAGCCCGCCCCTGAACATCGACCGAGCCGAGATTCCTGTGGTGGCCGTGATGGATCAACAGGATTTGCTCATGGGCTTGGCTGTGGATTTAATTGTAGGCATGGAGTGGCTGAAGACTGAATTGGTGCGGCCTGCCCTCACGGCTCCTGAGTCCATGGCTCCTTTTTTGCGAGGGGAATGGGTGGTGCCCGGAACGGGATCGCGCTTGCCATTGCTGGATCAGTCGGCCATCCTGCGATCCAATCGTTGGGGTTGACAAGCGGCCCCCTGTGAGTTCGGCGAGAGGAAAGTGTATAGTTCCTATCAAAGATCCAAGCTAACTCCAGCCACAATGGGGAAAGTTGGACCAAATCTGTCCCCTACCGATGCGTGTCGAGGCTGTTGAGGGTAAGCCCTGAGACGGCGGCAGAAAGGCCCACTCTTGCTTGACTGAATGTGGAAAAGGGGGGATAGCCTGCATCCATGGGGTTTTGAGGTGTTGGGGGCGTTCCGTTTGCATCTGTGTTGACGCGTGAACAGAGGTAGGCAAGCAGTGAAGGGAGGATCCATGGTTCCGAGCGCGAACAGTCAGAGAGACTACACCGATGCGATGGCCGCCTTTTGGCAGGGAGACTACGTCCGGGCGGTGCGGTTGTTCAACCAAGTGGCCGCTGCTGAACCGCAAGATACTGCTGTCAAGCTGCTGCTGGCTTTGGCACAAAAACAAGCTGGGCAGTTGTTGGAAGCTCGCCAAACCTACAACACCATTTTACAAACAGCCAGTGATCCCGATGAGCTGGAGTCGGCCCGGAAGGGTCTAGAAGAGCTGTTG
>NZ_JANSHW010000019.1:0-4001 GCF_047461815.1 Synechococcus sp. R6-10 | reverse complement strand
TAGAGCAGAGCAGGCTCAGGGCTACTGAAAGCCCGCTCCGTACCGCTTAGCGGTCGGAGCCGGGTAGTTTACACACCTCTTTTCCTTCTGGCTTGGGTCAACCGGGATTGGGTGTTGGGGATCCAAAACTTGGGCAATGGCCGCCACTTGGCCAACCTCTGGGCAGAGATAACCCTATGGGATGGGCAAAAAAGGCCCCAATGGCCTGAGGCGAGCGAAAATGAGGCTAATAGGCCTCGGCCTCGACCGGTTCGCCAAGGGGTGTTAAGCTAAAGCGTAGTCGTTATGAGTTTGGCTTTTATTCCCATTGCAGAAGGAGAGACATCGGATGACAGAGCAAAGTCGGGTTGAGAATGTGGTGATTATCGGCTCCGGCCCTGCTGGGTTTACAGCAGCCATTTACGCTGGGCGTGCCAACCTGAAGCCGGTCGTGTTTGAGGGGTTCCAGGCGGGCGGGATCCCGGGCGGGCAACTGATGACCACCACCGAGGTGGAGAACTTTCCGGGCTTTCCCGAAGGCATCACCGGCCCCCAACTGATGAAGAACATGCGGGCTCAAGCGCAGCGGTGGGGGGCAGAACTTTACACCGAAGATGTCACCTTTGTGGATTTAAGCCAGCGGCCCTTTGTCGTCCGTTCTGACGAGCGGGAATTGCGCACCCACAGCCTGATCATCGCCACCGGGGCCACAGCCAAGCGCCTACACCTGCCGGGGGAGGAGACCTACTGGAACCGGGGCATGTCAGCTTGTGCTGTCTGCGATGGGGCTATGCCCATGTTCAGAGGGGTGGAATTGGTGGTGATCGGCGGCGGCGATACTGCCTGTGAGGAGGCCACCTACCTGACCAAGTTTGGATCCCATGTGCATATGCTGGTGCGCAGCGACAAAATGCGGGCCAGCAAGGCCATGCAGGATCGTGTTCTCAACAACCCCAAGATCACTGTGCACTGGAACACCGAGGCGGTGGAAGTGATGGGCGACGGCCTGCGCCTGACCGGGGTGAAAGTGCGGAACAACCAAACCGGCGAAATACGCGAGATGTCAGTGGGTGGCCTATTTTATGCCATTGGCCACAAGCCCAACACCGACTTGTTCAAAGGACAACTGGAACTGGATGAAGTCGGCTACATCGTCACCCGCCCGGGATCCGTGGCCACCAGTGTGGAGGGGGTGTTTGCCGCCGGCGACGTGCAGGATCACGAGTTTCGTCAGGCCATCACCGCCGCCGGCACTGGCTGTATGGCGGCCATGTTGGCAGAGCGCTGGCTCTCGGAACACGGCTTGGCCCAGGAGTATCACGTCCTTCCCCAAAGCCATCCTGAACCCAGCCCTGCTGCGACTTCTGCGGCAGAGTCTGCTGGGGATCCTGCTGTTGAGGAGGCCAGCTTTGAGGAGAATGGACAGGATGACTTAGACTTCAGCAAGACTTGCCACGAGGGGAGCTATGCCCTGCGGCGACTCTACCACGAAAGCGATCGCCTGCTCATGGTCAAGTACACCGCCCCCACCTGTGCCCCTTGTCATGCCCTCAAGCCGATCTTGAACAAGATCATCGATGAGTTCTCGGACAAGCTGCACGTGGTGGAGATCGATATTGAGAAAGATCCGGAGATTGCAGAGGCAGGGGGGGTGGCGGGCACCCCGACGGTGCAATTTTTCAAAAACAAGACGCTGGTGGCCCAGTTGGTGGGCGTTAAGCCCAAGTCCCAATATCGAGAGGTGATCCAGGCCAATTTGTGTGAGGAAAAATCCCCCTAAGGATGTTGTCCTCTCCAACCTCTGGCCCCTCTCCCCAAGGGAGAAGGGAGCTGGGCGCAGAAAACGGTTTCCCAACCGAGGCTCAGCTAGTCCGAAAAGGCACCGTGGTAGGCGGCCTGCATGGCTGCCAAAGACACCACCAGTAAGGGATCCTCTTCTGCCGTCCTTAAGAGCAGGGGATCCGCAGGGGATCCCACCTCTCCCAAAAGCTGCCACTGGCCGGCAAGCTGCGCTTCTAAGTAGGCTTCCCAAGCAGAGCGCTGGGCCGGATCCACAGAAACCAGGATGCGGCTGGATCCCTCGCCAAACAGGGCCTGATCCCAGCGCAAGGATCCAGGAGCCAGGGAGAGGGTTGCGCCGCGGCCTCCGCTCAAGCAGGCTTCTGCCAAAGCCACAGCCAATCCCCCCTCGCTGCAGTCGTGGGCAGAGCGCACCCAGCCCTGGCGGATTCCATGGCGACAGGCAGCTTGCACCCGCTTTTCCAATTCCAGATCCACTGGCGCGGGCCGGCCCGTAACTTGCTGGTGGATGACCGCCAAATACTCGCTGCCCCCCAAGCTGGTGAGGGCCTGGGATCCCAGGAGGTAAATGAGATCCCCTTCTTGCTGCCACCCCTGGCCACAGATGCATTTCAAGTCGGGAATAAGACCCACCATGCCAATGACAGGGGTAGGGTAGATAGCCTGCGATCCCTGGGGGGTGAGGGTCTCGTTGTAGAGAGAAACGTTTCCCCCCGTTACCGGCGTACCGAGGGCACGGCAGGCATCTCCAATCCCCCGACAGGCCAGGGCCAGCTGCCAGTACACCACCGGGTTTTCGGGATTGCCAAAGTTAAGGTTATCGGTAACAGCTAGGGGATCGGCCCCCACACAGGTGAGGTTGCGGGCAGCTTCCGCCACGGCTGCCTTGGCCCCCTCGTAGGGATCCAAATACACCCAGCGGCCATTGCCATCCAGGGTGGCAGCGATGGCCTTGCGGGAAGCTCGCAGGGGCGGCACCTCGCCCACGCCAAACCTTTGGGAACGGATGCGGATAACCGCCGCATCTCCCTGGCCCGGCCAAAGGACGGTGTTGTTTTGCACCTGGTGGTCGTATTGGCGATAGATCCAGGCTTTGCTGGCCAGGGTGGGGCTGGCCAAAAGCTGCAGCAGCACCTCTTTCCATGCCAGCGTTGCCTGAGCGAGGTGGATCCCCTGGCAATCACAAGGGGGTAGAGTGGCGGGATCCCATTGCCACGCTGCCTGCACGTAGGCTGGCGGCTCTGGCAACACCGGACGGACATAGACGGGGGTGTCTTCGGCCAAAGCCCGCACCGGCACCTGCACCACGCAGGATCCCTGGTGCCAGATCTCCACCAGCGGCTCGGCAATGACTTCCCCGGCCACACTAGCTTGCAAACCCCAGCGGTGGAAGATCTCCATCACCTCCGCCTCGCGGCCTTTTTGCACCACCAGCAGCATCCGCTCCTGGGATTCCGAGAGCAGGTATTCCCAGGCAGCCATGCCGCTTTCCCGCGCCGGCACTCGGTCGAGGTCAAAGCGGATCCCCACCCCTCCCTTGGCGGCCATCTCCGCGGTGGAGCAGGTGATCCCGGCTGCCCCCATATCCTGGGCAGCCACCACAGCTCCTGTGGCAAAGGCCTCCAGACAGGCCTCGATGAGGCACTTGCCCAGGAAGGGATCCCCCACCTGCACTGCCGGCCGATCCTGCTGCGCATCCTCCTTGAGCTCGGCGCTGGCAAAGCTGGCGCCGCGGATGCCATCCCGCCCGGTGGTGGCGCCCACGTACAAGACCGGGTTCCCCACCCCCCGCGCTGCCGATTTCACCACTGCCGGCGTCTCCAGCAGCCCCAGGGCCATGACGTTGACCAAGGGATTGCCGCTGTAGCAGGGATCCACCGCCACTTCTCCCCCCACTGTGGGTACCCCGACACAGTTGCCGTAGTGGGCAATGCCCTCCACCACCCTGGCCATCAAGCGGCGGTTGCGGGGATCGGTTAGCGGCCCAAAGCGCAGCGAGTTAAGCAGGGCAATGGGACGGGCGCCCAGGGTAAAGATATCCCGCAGGATCCCTCCCACGCCGGTAGCTGCCCCCTGGAAGGGCTCCACTGCCGAAGGATGGTTGTGGGACTCGATCTTAAACGCCAGCCAATCCCCCTCCCCCAGATCCACTACGCCGGCATTTTCCCCCGGCCCCACCACTACCCGCTCGCCCGTGGTGGGAAAGTTTTTCAGCAGAGGGC
>NZ_JANSHW010000018.1:0-6137 GCF_047461815.1 Synechococcus sp. R6-10 | reverse complement strand
CCACCTGTCAACAAGAGCGGGTGGCTGCGGCCATTGCTGAAATCCTCTCAGAAAAAACCTGCCCGTAGCACTGGTTATGGTGATTTCAAATTACACTGAAGCAGCTTGTAGATTCCAGACCTCTTTCTCCTTTGGAGAGGGGCCGGGGATGAACGAGTGATGAGGGGACTGCGGTGTTGTGGAAACTAAGCCGAAAACTAGTTCCATTACTGCTTCAACGGACGGGAAGCCTGGGGATCTTCTCCTCAGAGCAGAAATCAGGGCGCCAGGTTCGTTTTCTGCGCCGCTTCCGCTTTACCCGTATTGGGGGGCGGTTTGTCGGGATCGCCCTGTTGGTAAGTATTGCTGCTTTCAACACCGGCAACAATCCCCTGTATTTGTTGCTGGGAATGCTGCTCAGCCTTATTCTCATCAGTGGTACCCTCTCTGATCTTACCCTCAAAGATCTGGAGGTCAGCCGGCAGTTGCCTAGCCGCATTTTCGCTGGCCAGCCTGTCTTAGTGGGTCTCACGCTGGTCAATCGCAAACGGCGCCTGCCCAGCTTCTCGTTGCAGGTGAGCGAACGCATTGAGGGGCTGAGGCGGGAAGATTGGCCTTCCAGCTATGTTTTGCGGGTGGATCCCGGTGCCAAGGTGGACACTTTTTACCAGCATACTTTTTCAAGGCGGGGAGCCTGGCAGTTGCAGGGTTTTGAAGTTGCCACCAGCTTCCCATTTGAACTCTTCCGCAAGGCGGTGGCAATTAGGGATCCCCAAACGGTGATCGTGTTTCCGCGGCCTGCCTCGGTTCAAGGATTGGTGCTGTGGGATCAGCTCAGCAGCGGCAACCAATTGCGCCCCCAGCCTGGTCGAGAGGGAGACTACCTGAGCTTACGGCCCTACCGCCCCCAGGACGATGTGCGCTCTGTCCATTGGAAGATCTCGGCCAAACGGGATCAACTAATCGTGCGGGAGTTGGAGCGTCCACGATCCCAAGCCATCACCCTCTGTTTTGAAAATCGCTGGCAGCCCCAGAAAGAGAGGCCCGAGATCCATCGAGACAAGTTGGAGCGAGCTGTAGAGCGCTGTGCCGGGATCCTCTTCTACTTGATGCGAGAAGGTTACCCAGTAGCACTTGTTACGTTACAAGAGCGGACTCCTTTTGGGTCAGACCTGGCCCATCAAGATCACCTGCTGACCGTGTTGGCACGACTTACTTTTGTCGGGGATCCCCAGCTCAGCCCTCCACTGGAAAGAGAACCTGATCCCTCTGTCAAGTTTGACCTCACCCCTCAAGATCGCTGTGTGCTGCTGGCCCATCCCGACCAGGATGGAAAATCTGCCCCGGCCCATCTCATCCACACGGGATCGCTGTTGCAATTTATCCCAATTGAGTGAGCTTCAGGCCCATTTTGATAGCAGGATCCATCTGAGATTGTTTGGAAAGCTTGGCTTGCAGATCCTTGCAAAGCTTTAGGTTGAACTGCTGGAGAAGTGGTGGTTCACTGCTCCAACTTTTGTCGAAATTCTGGAATGGCCCGCCGCATTTGTCGATAGCCCTCCTGAATAATCGGATCTGCTTGATGAAAATCGAAGATCCCATACTGGCTCAGCTTGGGTTGTAAGAGCAAATCCGGCGGATGTTCGGCTAAAACACTGCGGGTAACGATTTGCTCCATCACGTTCAACGTCTTGCCAATAACGTCGAAAATATTGGGACCAGAGGGCTCATCTGGAAACCATTGGCTAATTTTTTCTTGGATCCCTTGTTGTAGGGATTGATAGCGTTTGCGAATGCGGGTGATGAAGTTGGTTTCTTCTTCGATCACTTCTCCTTCAGCATTCAAGCGCTGTCGCCGTTGAAGGGTTTCTTCCACCTCTGTTTCTTCCAGTTGCGACTCCACATCCGCGGGATCCACATGGTTGAGATTGACCGCGATGACAACATCGGCCCCCATCTCCCGCACCACTCGCACCGGCACCGGATTGACAATGCCTCCATCTCCGAGATAGCGCCCTTCGTGGTGAAAGGGAGTGAAAATTCCTGGGATAGAGATGCTGGCCCGCACGGCATCTGCCATTTTACCCGAACGCAACAGCACCTCCTGGCCTGTGATCAAGTCGGTAGCCACACAGCAAAAGGGGATCCCGGCCTCTTCAATACACAGCTCTTGCAAATGTTCTGTCAGCAGCTCATAAATTTTGTTGCCATCCAGCAGGCCACAGGTGGGAAAGACCACATCAAACAAAGACAGGATCATCTTCCAGTTGAGATCTCGCACAAAGTCTTCCAGCTCATCCAGTTCTCCCGCTGCATAAATGGCTCCCACAAAAGCGCCAATGCTCGTCCCAGCAATGTAGTCAACGGAGATCCCAGCCCGCTCTAGAGCTCGAATCACACCAATATGAGCCCATCCCCTCGCTCCGCCGCTGCCCAGTGCTAATCCCAGTTTTTTGCCCATGATTGCTCCCTCAAAAAGAGACCCAAAAGACCTCAAGAATCCTAAACCTTGCTCCCTCTAACAATTAGGTACCTGCCCTTTCCCGCAGATCGGAAGGCAGATAACTGCGTTCCCCTAAGATTTCCAGAAGGGGGCCATAGCGGTCGAACTTGACCACGCTGACCGAGGCGGCCAAAACCTCAATGCGATCCCGGTAGCGACCCAGGTCGATGCCCAGCAGGCTGCAGAGAATAACCCGAATGGTGGCCTTGTGGGAGACGATCAAGACGTGGCCGCCTGTCCATTTTTCCTGGATCTCGGCCACAACCGGCATGGCCCGATTGGCAATTTGCACGGCGGTTTCCCCCCCTGGGGGCGCGTTCCAGGCCGGCTCGGTCATCCAGCGCCAATAGGCTTCTGGGTAGGCTTCTTGCGCCTCAGCGTGGGTTTTGCCCTCCCACTCGCCGTAGTGAATTTCTCTTAGGCCCTCTCGAATCTGCATCTCCAAGCCAACTTTCTCGGCCAGGGGGCTTAGGGTAGCCAAGGCGCGCCGCATTGGGCTGACGTAGAGAGCTTGCCAAGGGATCCCAGCATAGGCTGCGGCAAAGGCTTCTGCCATTTGTTTGCCTTCGGGGGTGAGGTCGGGATCGAGAGCGCCGCAAAAGCTGCCGGAACGGCTGTAGGGAGTTTCTCCGTGTCTAAGGAGGTAAAGTCTCAGGCTCATGGGAAATATGCTTATGGGAGCGAACTTTGCCACTCTAGCTGCCCAACTTTAAGCTCTCCTTATCCCCCCTCGGGGCGGTGGTTGGTGGTGGGGATGTAGATGCGGCTGCCCGCCCACTGCAACTTTTCCCGCAGAGTGCGAAAGTAGGAGAGATCTTTTTCCAGGATCATCAGCTTGGCCGGTGTAGGCGCTTGCTGAATGTGAACCCACTGGCCGGGATTCACCGACTGAGCCAACACGCCATCTGTCCACAGGCGGGTCAACCCTTCGGGATCGGCAAGAGGCCAAATGTCCACCCTGGCTGTGCCGCTGATGACAATAGGACGGCTAGACAAACTCAGGGGACAAATAGGGGTGATGATGATGGCGTCGAGGGTGGGCTCGAGGATGGGGCCATTGGCTGCCAGAGTGTAAGAGGTGGATCCCGTCGGTGTGGCCACCAGCACGCCATCCCCGTGGTACTGATCCAAAATCTCTCCGTTGACCTCGATCTCCATGATCGCGGCAGGCAGCCGTTCTCGGTTGATCGGCTTCAGGCAGATCTCATTGAGGGCATAGTAGACTTCGCTGGCCGGACGGCCTTGCGACTTTCCCTCTCCACGGGCGGCCAAGGGATCCCCTTGCCCCAACTGCGGCTGTTCCCAAATCTGGGCTTGCAACATCATGCGGGCTTGCAAGAAAAAATCCCCTGCCTGAATGCGATCCCAGGGATCCTGTTGCAGCACCCGCTCCGACTGGGCCAAAAACCCCAGCCTACCCCCCACTTTGATTGGCAAAATCGGGATCCCATAGGAGGCTAGGTATCGTGCCGCCGCCAACACCGAGCCATCTCCCCCCAGCACCACTGCCAGATCGATGGGATCCGAGGTGGCCTCCAAAAAGACTGGGTAGGGGTTGTGGTGCAAGCCAGTGGGAGCTGTCAACACCGTAACACCGCGCCGGCGCAACTGCTCCGCACACCTCTGGCAGGCGGCTTTGCTCTCCCGATCCCCCTCTTTGTAGGCAATCACCACCAAGCCCAAGTCCATGGTCAACCTCATCAAGGGATCCCTGTCGATTGTCCCCTTCTTCAGACTGGGGATTGCTCAGGATAATCCAGACTATCCCCCCCAAAGTTAACCAGAAAATGTTCTCTTGGACGGTGAAACCGATCACCGCAGCTCTCCCTTGAGCGTCACTGCCCCCGCCAGAGCTTTCTTCTACAACTTTTAAGTAACAGTTAAGTAAATCTGAGAAGTCACCTTGAAGAATCAACCGAAAACCCCGCCATTTCCAACAGATGGCCCCAATCCGGATCCCTGAGTTCAGCCACCGGCGTAGGCTGGTGCAGACCTCAGCAATTCGGTTTATGGTATGGACATTCCCCCTGCAATTCCTCTTCTCCAAGCTGCAAACCCATGACCGCAGATCTCACCAACCGCATTTTGGGCAACCGCTACCAGCTGATTCAAGAAATTGGTAGCGGTGGTATGGGATCCGTCTTCCGCGCCTTAGACTTACACAACAACGGCCAAGAGGTAGCTGTCAAGATCTTATATGCCCCCATGCTGCTGAGCCGGGGCGACTTCCAGACAGACTTGCGCCGTCGCTTTGCCGAAGAGATCCGCGTTAGCACCCTTCTGGGGCAGCATCCTCGCATCGTCAAGGTTTTGGATCACGGCCAAGAGGGGGAGCAGGCCTACTTGGTGATGGAGTACCTCAAGGGGCAGGATCTGGGCAAGCTGATCCGAGAAAAAGGGGCTTTGCCGGTTCGACAAGCCGTTCGACTAGCCTTGCAGGCCTGTGAGGGGCTGCACTTTGCCCACACGTTTCAGGCCAAGGTAGAGGGTCGCGAGATTCGAGGCGTTATCCATCGCGACATCAAACCCAGCAACCTCTTCATCGAGCAAGTTTTTCAAAATGGCAAGCTTATCCCCCAACTGAAAATCCTCGACTTTGGCGTGGCCAAAACCCTGGCGGATCACACCCTCAGCCTGGGCACCCAAAAAGGGGGAGGATTTATCGGCACAGCTCGCTACGCCTCTCCCGAACAGATACGGGGCAAAGCCTTGGATGCCCGCTCGGATATCTACTCCTTTGGGGTAGTGCTCTACGAGATGCTGACGGGATCCATGCCCTTTCAATTGGAAACTGACTCTTTGCACAGTTGGATCCACGCCCATTGCTACGAAAGCCCCCTGGAGATCAACCCCAATACAGCTCCCCAGCCGATCCCACCCCCCTTGGCAGCGGTGGTGATGGATTGCCTGAAAAAAAACCCGGACGAACGACCACAAACGATGCGGGAGCTAGGGGAGCGGCTGCTGCAAGCCTATGACCTGACAGTGGCCACTCAACTCTCCACCAGCCAGGCCAGCACGGTGATCATCCCCACCGGCAGTGCCAAGCCTCAACAGGATGCTCCACCCTCTTCTGAGTCCAAGCCACCAATCCAAACCACCCGCAATACAGGATCAGCTTCTGGAGCCTTTGAAGATATCCGCGATGAGGATCTGGATCTCATCGAAGATGAGCCGGTCTCTCCCCCCTCCCCAGGTGCAGGGATCCCCTATTACATCACCGAGCGGGAACCCTCCTCAGCAGAAGCTCTGCCGGAAACACCGGATCCCTCTCCCCAAAGTGGGGGCGAAACTCCCAAAACGCCCTCCACAGTGATCCCAGCCAGCAACGCTCTCCCGACCGTTCAGGATCCCCCTGTCGCTCGCCCTGCCACGCCGGCACGAACCGATACTCCCCGCACTCGCCCTCTGCGGCAAGCTGCCCCCCAAACGGTTCTGCAACCTTCCGACAGCAACCTGAAGTGGGTTTTGGCCGGGGGATCCCTGGGCGTTATGGCTTTGCTGGCCGCCTTTTTGCTGTGGCCACGCCCAACGATCCGCGATAGCCGGGAAGAACCGGATCCGATCCCTACCGCTGAAGTAACCCCAACACCTACACTCGAACCTGCTCCCACTCCAACGCCGACACCCACCCCGACTCCAGCACCAACACCCA
>NZ_JANSHW010000017.1:0-5661 GCF_047461815.1 Synechococcus sp. R6-10 | reverse complement strand
GCGACCCCGACTGCGGCACCGCCACCTTCCACGCCTGTCCCCAGACCTACTCCGACCCAAACTCCACCGCCTGTGGCGGCTGCTCCCTCCCCAAGGCCCACTCCCCCGCCAACTGCGGAGCCCTTGCCCATACAGCCAAGCGAGCGGGTTTCGGATCCCAGCCAATTGGCTCCCGTTCCGCCCGCTCCGCAACCGGTGACAGAGGTTCTTCCCGCCCAGCGGCCCTCTGATTCTTCCCAGTTGGGACCTCCGGTCAGTGCTTCTGCTCCCAGCAATGGGGCCGGGATCCAGGGCAGTGGAGCTAGTGGATTGGCCAACCCCACCCAATCCGCTCCCAATCCCCCCAGTGTGGCAGCGCGGGCCAATGTGGATTGGGGTCCTTGGCTGGCCGCTTTGCAGCGAAAAGTGGAGCAAAATTGGATACCTGGGCAGACCGGTACCTCGCGCCGCACAGTGGTGATCTTTACAGTGGGTCGAGCTGGCGATCTGCAGAGCATTCGCCTGGGGCGCACGTCCGGCAGCCAACAAACAGACGATGCAGCGCTGACGGCTATCCAGAGGGCAGCTCCCTTCCTGCCCCTGCCTGAGGCTTACGAGGGCAACTCGGTGACAATTAATTTCACCTTTGATATCAACGTGCTGGGCCAGTTGACTGTAGGGGGATCCGCCAAGTAAACTACCCGACCCTGACTGCTTCGCGGTACAGAGTAGGCTTTTAGTAGCCCTGCAGTTAGTAAACTAACCACGGACCTCTGGGATGGTTTACGACACCCCCAATCGACCGTTACCAGTGCCTTAAACAACCGTTTCTGGTGTCCGCAGTATTATTATTATATCACAAGGCAAGTGAAGTTGTGTATTCCTCCCGATACTGACTTAATCTGCGCTGGTGCTGCTTTAACCTCCTTTCGCTGCGTCTGAGAAACTTTGGACACTCTACAGAGTTGCCGTTCTGGTCGGTGTAGAAAGCCTTCCAGCCCAAGTCAATGCCAATAACATTGCCTGTGTATTCTCCCTGCTCCTTGCGCTCCACATCCAAGCAGAACTGGGCATAGTACCCATTTGCCCTGCGTATCACCCGCACCCGATTGATTTTGGAGTTTAGGATATGGTGTCTTGCCTCACCATTGCAGTACAGGGCAAATGTTCCTGCGTTGAAGCCGTCGGTGAACGTGATGGACATGCCGTCAGGAGACAGCTTCCAGCCGGACAGCTTGTACTCGACCGACCGACAGTTCTTCTTGAACTGCGGATAGCCTTTCCTTGGCTCTTTGTTCTTGCAACGGCGGTAGAAGTTGGAGAGGGCAGACCAAGCTCTTTCGGCACTAGCTTGACGGGCGGCAGAATTGAGCTGGCGGGCGAAGGGGAACTCTTTGGCCAAGTCCTTGCAGAGGGAATACAGAACCGCTTTGGTCGCGCCCCGGTTATCCATCCAGTACCGCAGACACTTGTTTTGCACAAACTGCGCAGTGCGAATGGCTTCGTCCAGAGCTTGGTACTGCTCTGCTGTGCCGTTGAGCAGCTTGGCTTCTCTGACCAACATATTGCTATTTTAAAGTGCTACGCACCGCTACCGCGAACAGCGTTCCTGAAGGGATAAAACGGTCTGCGCCTTACATCCCTACCCTCAAAGGCAGGGCTTTACGGCGTTTTTTCGGTAAAACCGCAGGGAGCGCTCCAGGTTGCCGACGCGGATCATGGTGTGGAGAAGGCGCATGGCACAAGCTCCGAGAAATGGGCGATGCTGCACTTATTTTAGTCTTTGACCTTTTAGTCTTTAGACCGCTGAGGATCCCTTGATGAGCCAAACGCCTCTGCAACGCACCCCCTTGTTCTCCCTTCATCAAGCTTTGGGGGCGCGATTTGTCTCTTTTGCCGGCTGGGAAATGCCGCTGCAGTATCGGGGAGTGATAGCAGAACATCGGGCAGTGCGGGAGAGGGTGGGGACATTCGACATTTCCCACATGGGCAAGTTCACCCTCTGGGGGCCGGAGCTGGGATCCCACCTCAGCCGTCTGGTTCCCAGCGATCTGAGCGCCGTTCCTGTGGGATCCGGTCGCTACACCGTCCTGCTCAATCCACTGGGGGGCATTTTGGATGATGTCATCTTCTACCGGCATCCACCGGAGGGTGAGCTGGAGCACTGGAGCGTGATCGTCAATGCAGCTACCCGGCAGAAGGATTGGGATTGGCTCAACCACCACTTCCAAGGGATCCCCGGAGTCAACCTTCAGGATCACTCCGACACTCGGGTCTTGTTGGCGGTGCAGGGGCCGGCAGCCGAACAGGTTCTCCAGCCCTTTTTGGAGGGATCCCTGAAGGCTTTGCGCCGGTTTCAGCACAGTCAGTTTGCCGGAGCGGCGGGAGCCTTGGGAGAGTCTATCTTCGTGGCCCGCACTGGCTACACCGGAGAAGATGGCTTTGAAGTCATGCTCAGCCCCGAAGACGGCATCCGCCTTTGGGAGCAACTGATTCAGGCCGGCGTACAACCCTGTGGGCTGGGCTGCCGCGATACCCTGCGCCTGGAGGCTGCCTTCCATCTTTACGGGCAGGACATGGACGAGAGCACCACTCCCTTAGAAGCCGGCTTGGGCTGGTTGGTGAACAACCCAGGGGACTACATCGGCAAGCCCGCCATCGAAAGCCAACGGCAGCAAGGGATCCCTCGCCACCTGGTGGGGTTTCGCATGCTGCATCCGGCCATCCCCCGCAGC
Organism: Synechococcus sp. R6-10; assembly: GCF_047461815.1. Lineage (NCBI taxonomy): Bacteria > Bacillati > Cyanobacteriota > Cyanophyceae > Synechococcales > Synechococcaceae > Synechococcus > Synechococcus sp. R6-10. The sequence goes on along the minus strand of NZ_JANSHW010000017.1, from coordinate 2,947 downwards.
GGCTATGCCATCTACGCTCCCAACTCCCCTGAGCCGATCGGACAGGTAACCAGCGGCACCCATTCTCCCAGTTTGGGCTACGGCATCGGCTTGGGCTATGTCGCTCCGGCTTGGGCCAAGGTGGGATCCCGGCTGGAAATTGAAATTCGGGGGCAGCGCCAGCCTGCCGAAGTGGTGAAAAAACCTTTCTACAGTGCTGCGCACCGCTGACGCAAACGGTTACAGGTTCCCGTTAACCCAGGGTTTGGCAGCTTTGGGCGTGGAGTATTCCTGTTGCAGCCGCCGCAATTTCCGCAAGGCCCGCCGCTCAATTTGTCGGACTCGCTCTCGCGAAAGGCCGATGTGCTCCCCAATTTCCCGCAGCGTTAGGCCCCTCGATCCATCCAGCCCATAGCGAGCCACGATCACCTGTCGTTCTCGTTCACTCAGTTGGCCCACCAGCGCGCGGACTTCCTCTCGACGGGCAAGCTGGGTTAGGTGTTCAACAGGGTCGTTGTCTTCATCTGGGATGAAGTGCTGCAGCTCGGTGCCGTCTTCATCCCCTACCCCCACATTCAAGGAACGCATCTCTGCCATGTGGCGGGTGATCAGCTCCCGGTAGTTATCGCCAATATCCAGAGAATCAAAAACTTCTTCCGCTTGGGGACGGGATCCCCTTTCGGCAGATAACTCGCGGTAGCGCCGCTTCACCTGGGAGACCTTTTCGTACATGTGGGCCGGCAGACGGATCATCCGCCCCTTGTTTTGGATGCCCCGGTTCACGCTTTGCCGGATCCACCAAGTGGCATAGGTGGAGAACTTGTAGCCACGGGTGGGATCGAACTTTTCCACGGCGCGGGTGAGGCCGATGGTGCCTTCCTGAATCAGATCCAGAAACGGCAAGCCTCGATTGCGATAGCGCTTGGCAATCGACACCACCAAGCGGAGGTTACACTCCACCATTCGTTTCTTGGCTGCTTCCCCCTGCCGCAGGATCTGCTGCAGCTCCGCTAAAGGGATCCCCAGCCGCTGGCTCCAACCTTCCACAGACTCATGGGGCTGCCGTTGCTCCAAGAGCGTCACCATCCGCTGCACCTGGTGAGCCAGGCGGAGCTCTTCTTCAGCGGTGAGCAACGAGTAGCGGCCAATCGTCTTTAAGAAACGCCCCACCGCATCTTGCAAGTCAAGACTTTCTGACATATCAAACCCCACACCATAAATTCATGTCCTGTCAGAATCTCTACTTCTCCTGCTGCATCGGGCCCTCTTCGTACACACGAAGCTGACCTTTCTGCAAACAGCACCTTATTCATACCAGCACAAAAGCCTTTTCGTAAAGGCTTTGACTTCGAAAAATCTAATCCAGAACTCGGTGTTTGACTCACTAAATTTATTGAGGCTGCTTCACTAGACACTACCGGCAGTGCTTTAAGTCCTTTTTTATTGAGTAGTAACTCTACCTTAAGTAGGAGGGAAGAGATCAACTATTTTATAAACTCAATCTTAAGTTCTAGATCTAGATAGATTGAAAAAATTATTCCACTTGCTTGACCAGTTTTTGGTACCAAATCAGATCTTCAAGAGATCTTCAAGAGACAAAAAAGCAATTTTTTCATCCAATTTGTGGGACTAGAGATGAGTATTTTTGTTCGCAGAGCCATCGGAAAAGCTTACTTGGCAAGGCACAGCAAGGGTCATCGGCGGGTTTTTGGAACGGCTTGGGGCTGGTTTGGTACCTCATCGCCGGCAATTCCAGCCGGAGACAGACGAGAACAGATCCCTGTGGGACAGATTTTTGCTGCTGCCTCCAAACATAGTGGAGACTATCGTCAATTCTTGACTTTAGACGCTAGATGTAGATCCAAGATTTCTGTGTTACCGAACACGCCAGGCGCGGATGCCTCAGCCTTGGTGCTCCGTACCGCTATCGCGAATGCCGCAGCGCGCGCCTACATAAGAAGGCAGGTCAGGCCAGCCCAGCGACCCTCCAGGCCCAGGTGTGTTGCACTCCTGCGGGAGAAAGGGGGAGCTGCGTTCCGCTCGCTCGACCCACCGCAGGATGGTTTACATTTCTTCCACCACCCCAAGGGCGCTTTATAGTGAGGATCCGGTCTCCATCGGTCAAAGGATTGGAAGGGCCATGTCTCACTTCACCACCCTGCAAGTGCAAATCAAAGACGCCGATCTCCTGGAAGAGACTCTGAAGGAATTGGGCTACGCTGTGCAGCGGAATGCCAGCCTGCGGGGCTATCTCTGGAACCGCACCCGCGCCGATCTGGTGATCCGGCAAAAGAATGGCTTCGACATCGGGTTTCGTCGCAACGGGGATCACTACGAGCTGGTGGCCGATCTGTGGGGGGCGGGCATCGATCCCAAGACCTTCCTGGAGCCGATTTTGCAGCGCTACGCCCACAAAAGTTTGCTGCGCTCAGCCCGTGAGCAGGGCTATACCATCGAGGTCGAAGAAGTGCTGGAGGATGGCACCATCCGCGTGGTGGTGGGGCGTTGGGTATAGCTAGGCCCATCGGCATCCGCCCATGGTAGGTAAGCCTCAGCCGGCTGTCAGAACTGGCCAGGGATCCCGGCCCCAACCTTGGGATCTGGTGTTGGGGGGGCAAACGGCAACCGGGAGCGCCCCGGCCCATGCCTTAGTGCTGGGAGGTCTCGAGGGGGCGCGGCGACGACTCGCCCATAGCGATGAAGCCGTGCGCTTAGCCACGCTATCCCAGTTGCTGCAGTACGGGTCGGCGGGCCTGGCCGAACTCATTGCAGCCCTCGCCGGCAATAGCTCTTGGGCAGTCCGCTTGGCAGCTTGGCGGCTGTTGTCTCAGCTTGGCCAGCCGGAGGCAGAACGGGCCTGTCGCACCTACAGCCCTTTTCGCCCGGTGGGGGGAGCGCAAGGGGTGATCGTGGCCTATCGGCGGGGGGAGCGGGATTTTGCCTATGCAGACCTGGAGGGAGCCGACCT
>NZ_JANSHW010000016.1:0-4650 GCF_047461815.1 Synechococcus sp. R6-10 | reverse complement strand
GCCCAGAGCTGTCCATAAAAGTGACCGATGACATGTCGATCAACATATTGGGATAACCGAAATCTAAAACCTGCTGGAGCAATTGCCGAACTTCTGAGGCGGCCTTGGCATCAAAACGACCCTCCAGCGGCACAATCGCCAGTTTTTGCCCTTGTGGAGTCTCAGCAGTACGGATGCGCAGCTTGAAATCCATCGTTTCCGGTGAAGACCTCATGCCCCACCTTAACACCATCCGCTACCGCCCACCAGGAAATCTTGTGAAGATCCCCAGGGACAGCGCGGCTCCCTCCAAAAACATCTGCCCTCTCGCCCCCAGCTCCTCTCCCAACAAGCCAGAGGGAAGCCGTGTAAACCCATGAAGTAAGAGCCGCCCCAGAGCTTAGCAGGAACTCCATCCCCCGCAGGGAAGGGATCCGGCCTCGGCCACAAATTCCGCATCTTAGGCGGATCTACCTACAGCATAGGTTGCAGGGTTAAAGCCTCCGAGTCTATGGAGGGAAGGGACACATGCAAACGGGGGCGGTGCATAGAGAGCAACTGGGCCAGCCGCTTGCGCAGCTCAGTACGGGGCACAATCGCGTCGATGAGCCCTTGGGCCAGCAGGTACTCGGCGGTTTGGAAGCCTTCTGGCAGCTTGCCCTTGCCGATGGTTTGCTCGATTACGTTGGGCCCGGCAAACCCCACCTGCGCGCCCGGCTCGGCCAGGATCAAATCTCCCAGCATGGCAAAGCTGGCAGTTACCCCGCCATAGGTGGGATGGGTGAGCACGGAGATGAACAATTGTCTGGCGTCGCGGTGCCTTTGTAGGGCGGCTGAGGTCTTGGCCATCTGCATGAGGCTGAGGATCCCTTCCTGCATGCGGGCCCCCCCCGAAGCCGAAAAGAGGATCAAGGGCAGGTGATCGCAGGTGGCCCGTTCCGTGAGGCGGGCGATCTTCTCTCCCACCACCGAGCCCATGCTGCCGCCCATGAAGCGAAAGTCCATCACTCCAATCGCCACCGGGATCCCTTCCAGGCTTCCCAACCCTGTCAGGACGGCATCCTTGAGCTGGGTGCGCTCCTGGTAGGTGGCCAAGCGCTCGGAGTAGGGCTTTTGGTCGAAAAAGTGCAGGGGATCCGTGGGAGCCAGGTGCTCGTCGAGGGGTTGCCAGGATCCGGGATCCAAAAGCTGTTCCAGCCGCTCTGGAGCTGTAATGCGATGGTGATGCCCACAGCTGGGGCAAACTTGCCAGTTTTGCTGCAGATCCTTGGTGTAGGTCAGGGTGTCACAGGCAGGACACTTTTGCCAGAGGCCGTCGGCAATTTCTCTCACCTGACGCTCTTTGTCGAAGGGGCTGCTACCTGTCAGGTTCAGAGAGGTTTGTCTGCGCCGCTCCGCAAACCAATCCAGTAGAGACATAGCTGTTGAAATATCCTCCCTACTCAGGGATGTCGAGAGCCCTGCCGGTGAGCTGCGAAACACATCTCAACGTTCTCAAGCTATCAAAGAATCGCCCGACTGAAAATAGAGACAACAGCAAGCGATGGAGACTCGGTGGCAGGTGCTGACCACAGGGGATGGATCCCTGACCTTTTTCTCGGAAGAGTTTGGACAGGCTTTTCACAACGTCAGTGGTGCCGCCCAGGAGGCTTTGGAGAAGTTTGTCCGCCCTTGCCGGCTGGATCGGCTGCCTTTGGAGCGGGATCCCGCCCAGCCCATTCGCCTTTTGGATATTTGCTTTGGCCTGGGCTACAACTCCGGCCTTGCCCTAGAAACCATTTGGCAAATCCGGCCCCACTGTTCTGTAGAAGTAATCGGCCTGGAGCGATCCCCGGAAGTACCCCGGCAAGCTTGGCAGGCAGGGGTGGGATCCGACTGGAGCTTTGGGCAAGAATGGCAACACTGGATTGAACAGGGATCCTGGCAATCGCAGCGCTGGCGCGGAACCTTGCTGTGGGGCGATGCCCGGCAAACGGTGTTGCAGGTGCCGCTGGGGTGGGCAGATGCGGTGTTTTTGGATCCCTTCTCCCCTTCGGTTTGCCCAGAGCTGTGGACGGTGGATTTCTTGCGGGCCGTGGCCGAACGGATGCGTCCCAGCGGGATTTTGGCCACCTATTCCTGTGCAGCGGCGGTGCGAGCGGCTCTGTTGGAAGCAGGGCTTTTCATCGGCTCTACCCCCCCGGTAGGTCGTCCTTGGCCGGGGACAGTGGCCTCGCCCCAACCCGATCACCTGCCGCCCCTTTCGCCCATGGAGTGGGAGCACCTGAAAACTCGCGCTGCCGTGCCCTACCGGGATCCCACCTTGAAAGGAGATAGAGCGCAAATCCGTCTGCAACGCCAACGGGAACAGCAGGGATCCCCTTTGGAGCCCACTTCTGCTTGGAAACGCCGCTGGCCTGTGCAAGCCTAGAGAGTGGCGTTGCCGGAGTTCAGATCTGGACAACTTTTCCCAGGATTGCTGCCCAAGTGTATCCAAGACACCTGCGCTATTCCCGTACCCTTACGCAAGCCACCATTTCTTGACAAAGTTAAGCTAGGATGAAACTTTTCTGCTGTGAATGCCATGTCCTCTGAGGAGTCCCTCCCGCTGACGCGAGCAACCTCTGCCGGTACGCTGGTTGCCCTTTGTGCTGAACAGCACCGCGTCATCCTGCAGTTTTTGACTCGCCTGTCTCGAGCGCCGGAGTTGGATCTGGAGCAGCGACGCCTCTGTGTACAAAGGTTGCGACAGCGCCTCTCCCGCCACATTCAACTGGAGCGCCATGTTCTCTACCCCCTGCTCAGGTCGGCTCTCCAGGGGGATCCCCACCTTAGCGACCAAATTGAGCGGCTGGAGCAACATCTGCGGGATCAGATTCCAGAGCTGACGCGCTTTTTGCACCAATCAGAGCGCACCCCGCAGCAGGTGGATCCTTCTGCTGCCCTTCACTTCTATCGGCAATTGCGGGCTCAGTTTGATCAGGAGGAGAAAATCTTGCATCCCCTCTTTGCCCAGCATGTTTCTCCCGAAGCAGAGCAGCAGCAGTTGCGTCTGTTCCGCAAACGCCTGCAAGCCAGCGCTGCTTCCAATCGCTCTGCACATAGCCGTCGCGTTGCTTTGAATGAGCTGGAACGGCAGGCGATAACCCGCCCTGTCTTGCCCAACGAGCGTCTCTGGTCGCTGCAGGGCAACACTGTGCAAATGTCCGCTCCCTAGTCGACGACGGTCTTGTTGTTGGAGGCTAGTGGTGGTATTTTTGCTGCAATCGGCTCCCTGACCCCAAAACCATGCAGCCCTGGGATCCCGAAACCTACGTCGATCAAATGGCCCAACTGCTGCAACTGCCCCTGCATCCCGACCACCGAGCAGGGGTGATCGAAAATTTTGCCCGCTTTCTGCCCATTGCTCAACAGGTGCTGGAGTTCCCGTTGCCGCCGATAGTTGAGCCAGATCCCACCTTTGACCCTCAGCCATGACCGGGGATCCCCACCTTCTCGGCAGCGCCGACGCGGTCTCTATTGCCAGGGCTGTCCGCCAGGGATCCGTGAGCGCCCAAGCGGTGGTGGCCGCCTGTCTGGAGCGGATTCGCCGGCGGGATCCCCAGCTCAATGCCTTTACAGCTGTCTTGGAGGAATCGGCCTTACAAGCGGCGGAGCAGGTGGATCGACAGGTGGCTCAAGGGATCCCTGTAGGCCCGTTGGCAGGGGTGCCTTTTGCCGTCAAGAACTTATTTGACGTGGCCGGCCTCACCACCCTGGCTGGCTCGGCGATCAACCGCGAGAATCCCCCGGCCATCCAAGATGCAACGGTGGCGGCTCGTCTCAAGCAGGCAGGGGCAATCTTGGTGGGCACCCTCAACATGGACGAGTACGCCTACGGCTTCGTCACCGAAAACAGCCACTACGGCCCCACCCACAACCCCCACGATCTCAACCGCAGTGCGGGGGGATCCTCTGGCGGCTCGGCAGCAGCGGTGGCAGGAGGTTTGGTGCCCCTTGCCCTGGGCAGCGACACCAACGGCTCGATTCGGGTACCGGCCTCTTTGTGTGGCGTCTACGGCCTCAAGCCCACCTATGGCCGTCTGTCGCGGGCAGGGGTGGCTCTGTTTGCCGCCAGCTTTGACCACGTGGGCCCCTTGGCCCGTTCGGTGGCCGATATTGCCCTCAGCTTCGATGTCATGCAAGGGCCGGATCCCCAAGATCCCGTCTGTACCCGGCGTCCTGTAGATCCCACCTTTGGGCAATTGGGGCAGGGGATCGAGGGCTTGCGCATCGCGGTGGCGGATGATTACTTTGCCCGAGGGGCAGAGCCCCCCATCTTGGCCGGGGTAGAAAAGGTGGCCCAAGCCCTGGGGGCCCGCCAGACTGTGCGGATCCCGGAAGCCCAGCGCGCCCGTGCCGCCGCCTTCCTGATCACGGCTGCTGAGGGAGCCAACCTGCACCTGCCCAACCTGCGAACTCGCCCCCACGACTTTGACCCGGCCACCCGGGATCGCTTTTTGGCCGGAGCCCTGTTGCCTGCCAGTTGGATCTTGCAGGCGCAGCGCTTTCGCCGCTGGTATCGCCAGCAGGTGCAGGCCATTTTTCAGGAGATCGATCTGTTCATCGCCCCCACCACCCCCTGCTTTGCCCCCTTGCTCGGCCAAGAGAAGATGGTGATCGATGGGGTAGAGGTTCTCACTCGGCCCAACC
>NZ_JANSHW010000015.1:0-8334 GCF_047461815.1 Synechococcus sp. R6-10 | reverse complement strand
CGGAGTGGGTGCGGGGCGTGGTGCTTTTGAATGGGGCAGGTGGGTTTTCCACCCTCAAGGGATCCCCGACCGGATGGCGGCAATGGATAGGCGGATTGGTGGGCTGGGGCCTGCGCCAGCGCCTGGTGTCTTACCTGCTGTTTCAGTATTTGCGGCAGCCGCACGTGATCCGAGCCAAGCTGAAGCAGGTTTACTACGACCCGGCAGCCGTGACCGATCAGCTGGTCGAGGCCATCCATCGCCCCACCCAGGATCCGGGGGCTGCCGATGTGTTTGTGGCCTTGATGCGAGGTGGGCAGAAGGGACGCTATGTAGATGAGCTGCTGTGCAGCTTGGTGCGCCCGCTGTTGTTGATCTGGGGAGAACGGGATCCCTGGATGCGGGCTCGGGAACGCTCTAAGCTGTACCGGGCCCACTATCCTCAAGCAGTGGAATACTTCCTGGAGGCTGGCCACTGCCCCCACGATGAGCGCCCCGAAGAGGTCAATGCCCTGATTCACCGGTGGATCGAGACCGGGATCCCGGCCACCACTTCTCCCCCCATTTCCAAAGCTGCCCCTGTATCGGAAGTCCATCCCTAGGCGGCCCGTCTAGCTTGGGCTGTCCAACAATTCCTCCTGGGGATCCCCTTCTAGGCCGATGGTGTACTTAGACCATTCTCGATGGGAACCACTGCCGACGGCTTTGGAGATTTCAAAGTAAAGAGTGCTGTGGGGACGGCGGGGTTGGCGCAGCAGGGGCATACCGGCTTCGCGGGGGGTGCGGTTCCCTTTTTTCACGTTGCAACGCACACAGGCACTGACCACATTTTCCCAAGTATCCCCGCCGCCACGAGACCGAGGGATCACGTGATCCAGGGTGAGATCTTCGCCGAAGCAGCCGCAGTACTGACAACGATGCCCATCCCGGTAGAGGACGTTGCGGCGCGTGAGCGGGATCTCCTTGTGGGGAACGTGGACATAGTGGCGCAGACGAATGACAGTGGGCAAGGGAATGTTGCCGTACACCACTCGGCCATTGTGCTCGATTTGCTCGGCCTTGCCCTTAAGCAATAGAACGACCGCCCTGCGCCAACTGGTGATGTTGAGCGGCTCGTAGGAGGCATTCAAAACCAAAACCTTGCCCATAGTGCCGCGCACCGCTGACGGGATCCCTAACCCAAGCCGGAAGGCGCCAGCCCCCTGAAGTTATGCAAAATGTTAACACAGCTTTAGATTCAAGCAGTAGGAGTTCTGTGCTCCAGGAGATATTCCCGGCTGCTGCGAGAGCGCTACTCTGGAGAGGATCCGTCGGCAGGGGCGTGTTCAATCCCCGTGGGGTTTCCCGAGGAGGCTGAATTTTATTGAGGTGATGAAGCTGGAACTGAAATCTTCAACTCAACAGCAGGATCTGCCCCAAAAGAGAAATCCAGGCGAGGGATCCCGCTGGCTGATGGGTCTAGCCATCCTGCTGCTCTGTCTGGGGTCCCCCAACCGCTGGTGGCACTGGTTTCCGGGGGCGCTGCTGGGCTTAGCCCTGCTGTTTGGCCTGTGCGAGCAACGGCAAGGGTGGGCGCGGTGGCGTTTGGCCTATGGCCTCTGGTTTTGGGTTTGCCTGTATGCCTTCTGGGTGGATCCCTTCTCGGTTAAGGTGTTGAGCGCCTGGGAGATCCTGGGGGGCGTGGTGGTGGCTCCCCTGATCCCCCTCTTTTTCACCACTGCTACGCTCCTGAGTTTGCAACTGAGTCGTCCCCTGCCGGTTTGGGCACGTCCGCTGGGCTTGGCCACGGTCTGGACGGGCTTGGATGGGCTGTTGGGCTTGCTCTGGTGGCCCATCCCTTTCCACTGGGGATCCCTGTTGTTCGACTGGCCCCTCGGGATCCAAGTAGCCGATGTTACGGGGATCTGGGGGGTTACCTTCTATGCCGTGTTCGTCAATGGGGTTCTTTGGCAGATGGCCAGGCAGATTTCTAGCCGGTGGCAGGCGGCTGGGGGATCCCTGAGAAACGTTTTGGGTGAGATGCTCAGGAACAGGGATTTCTGGGGTACGCTCGCCTGCGGCCTGGGGTTGACGGGGCTGGTCTTGGCCTATGGAAGCGCACGCCTGGCCTACTTCGATGCCTTGGCCGTTGAAAACAGGGATCCCGGCTTTCGGGTGGGGGCAGTGCAGCAGGTGGCTTGGCTGGAAGCCGATCGCAGTTGGAACTACCGCCTGGAGCGCTACCGGGAGCTGCATCAGCTTTCTGCCCAGGGGGTGGCTGCTGGGGCACAGTTGGTGATTTGGCCGGAGGGGGCGCTGCGGGCACGGCTGCTGAATACTGGCCTGGAACCCTACGTGATCGAGCCAATGCAAGCGATTCTGCCGCCGGAAGGCGCTTTGATTACGGGGGCAACAGAGCCGGATCCCCGCACAGCCCATTTGCCGGAGCCAGAGCAGCGATTTTTTAACACGGCCCTATTGCTTGACGCCCGGGGCAACTTACTGGATTGGTTTGGCAAGCAGTGGATCTTTCCCTATTTCGAGTCGGGGCGCTACGTACCTTCACCCGATGGCTATCGGCCTCTGGACGGAGGGGAGCTTTTCGGGCCTTTGGGGGTGATGATCTGCTTGGAGAGCGTCTTGCCTGCGCCCAGCCGAACTTTAACCCGTCGCGGCGCCGAGTCTTTGATCGTGATTTCGGATGATAGCTGGTTTGGTAATAGCCACTGGCCGATGTTGCATGGCCAGCTCTCGGTTTTCCGGGCTGTGGAAAATCGGCGGGGCGTGGTGTTTGTCAATAACACAGGCGGCAATCTGGTGGTGGATCCCTCAGGTCGGCTCCAGCAGGTTGGCCCCATCTTTCAGCGGGGGGTGATCACGGGAGAGGTGAGGCGGCGCTCTGAGACAACTTTCTACAATCGCGCGGGGGATTGGCTGGCGTGGCTGACGTTGGGGCTATCTTTGGGGCTATGGCGCTGGGGATCCCGAGCAAGGCAAGGATGAGTTAGAATCGATAGGCCCACCGGTGGGTCTGCGGATTCTCCTATCCAATCCTCACTTCAAAGCCCTGCTGATGTAGCTCAGTTGGTAGAGCAGCTCACTCGTAATGAGCAGGTCGTCGGTTCGAGTCCGATCATCAGCTTTCTGGAGTTGAACACCTCAGAGTCCCTTTGGGAGAAGAGTTGGGGGTGGTCGCGGAAGCGGCGCGGAGCGTTTGGGCAGCAGCGATCATTCTTTCGAATTGCAGTGAAACCTTGGAACGGCTACAGTTGTGGAGGGCACCAGAAAAGATTTCGGGTAGAGACCCCCAAAGAATGGAGAATATCTCTCATTACCCCTGTGCAGTACTTCCAATGCTCAGGATCTGCACACATGCGGTCGGGATTTAACTCCATCTCATAATGGATAACATTGGGGATCCCGGCAAACTCATCAGAAGACTGAGGAGAAACAATCAGCAGCAGAAAAGGCTTGCCCCTGCGCTTAGCCGCCAGCTTATCCATTAAGTCAACAACGGCCTCTCGCCGGCAACCCCCTGTGCGCACAAACAAGACTTTATCGGCTTTTTCCAAAACATACATAAAACGCTTGGCGCGAGCAGTGTAGCGAGTTCGCATTCGCTCATAGATGGGGTGCATATTCTGAAGTGGATCCTCCCCCTCTTCCACCTCATGGCCAAAAGAGAGGCCCGTCCACTTGCTGTGGTAAATTCGCCGATCTTCAGGGCTGTAGTGTAAATATTGCGGATCCCACATGCCCTGAAACTCGTTGTGGATCATATCGGCCACATCAGCCAAATTGCTGGTGCGTGTCAAATCAAAAGGAAAGGCAGGCCCGTCATATTCCAACTTGTAGAGCAGCATTCGCACCGCGCAGCGATCCCCTAACGGCACAATGGCAACACGATGAATATCCGATAATTTGCAGGTGTATTCCAGCAGCATGACCGATTCGGGAGCAGCCTTTACCCGGCTTTCGAGGCCGCCTTCCCCGATCATCAGGGTTCGGAAGAGAGCTTCGCGGTGGCTCGGATCTTCATAAACACCCGCTGGCATGGCTTTGAGAGCGGCCCGCACTTCCTTCCACATGGGGTGGATGTTGTACTCGTGACTGCTCTGGTTGATCACGCACAGGCGAGGTATGGGATCAGAAGAGCCTTCTGAGGATCCACTGAGCTTGAGAAGGATCAACGATCCATCCTCGAAGATTGTTTCTACTGATTCCGAGGAAAAGAACTGAGCTATTGGGGAGAAGACCAGATCGGCATCTGCAGGAACGGAGAGGATGGTTTGCACCGAACCATCTTCTTGTACGGAAAGGGAATATAAGGTAGCATCCCCTAGCCTTTCATCGCTTTTGCCAATATACAGACCCGGCTGTAGACCTGCTTTTTGGAAAGCGGCTTGCAAAGGTTGCCAAGTGGGCGTGATGGTGTAAGGGTAGGGAGTTATATTCACGATGCGAAATTGGTTTTTGCCTGTTTCTGCAGTCACCCAAAAACCATGCTCCTCTTCAAAAATGACCTGCTCCCCAATGGGTTGAGGGAGCTTGCCACGAGCCGAGCTAACTTGGCTGGGATCCAGAAGAGAGAGATCGATGGCCTCAAACATGACCTGATGACCCTTGGAATTGGGGTGAGCTGGGTCAAAAGCAAGGTCTGGTTTCCAGCGGCCCTGTCCATCTTCCAAATGAGGCAGCCAATTGAACACAGGGCATCCCCAGCTGAGCATTCTTTGCTGAGTTTCTTGCAAAAGAAGATGCTGTTCTGGGCCGTAGTTTGCATGGGGATAAACCCCTCCCAGAACTGGCAAGGCTCCAATGTCTTGAATTCGCTGAATTAGCCGCTGCAGGCCGTTTTCAAACCGCCTCTGCAGGGCGCGGCGATGCTGGGGCAAGGCCGATACCAAGCCTTCATTTCCCAAGGACAGGGCAACAATAACGACATCAGGACGTTCAGGGATCACCGCCTGCTCAAACCGCAACAGAGTTCGGCTGACATTGGCCCCCAATTGGGAGAGATTTCGCACTTGATGGCCATAGCGCTCTTGTAGAGCTTTCTGCAACAGCCAAGCCCAACCTCGCAACAGCCAAGCGCTGCACCCCAGGGCAACGGAGCTGCCCAAAATGACGACTTTTAGCCCTTGCGGATTTTCCGGTTCGACCTCGGGAATGGGATCGGCAAAATAGCCGTAAGGATAGGCAGGGATCTGGCCAAACTCCCCATCCTCGACAATCAAAACTGCCGGTAAAGGTTCTGGTTCAAGGGGCACCCAGCGATTGACAGCGGTGGATTCCCAAATCACTTCGCCACCGGCTTGCACGCGCAGATATCGGTACTCCACTCGAGGAGTTTCTTTTAAACATCCACTGTAGGGTAACAGCGGGCCGGGCGCGCCATCTGCCGGGCTCAACGGCAACTCTACCCACCACAGCGGATAGCGAGTCGGATCCGTCTGCAGCCAAATGCAATGGCAGGGATCCCAGGAGCCCAATTTTGTGCTGGATCCCACCAAGGCAATTCTCTCGCCCGGCTGGGTAATGGCACGAACCTGGAAGCGATACATAACGTTTTCCTGGCACAGGATTCAATGGGAAATTGTGGGGCTGCGCGGGCGGACTGCACTCACTCATCACCCAATCAACAGCTCAGCAGCCGGCTGAGAAGGGCAAGAGCCTGGGAGCTGATCCCATCTCTGCTGTTTTATCGGGGAAAAAGAGAAGTTCTTAAATCTGGAAAGGAAAGATCTCTAGTACCCAAAAATGCAGTTCAACTGGGCCAATACGGTTCTTAATACAGTTCTGAATAAAGACTCAGTCAATCTTGGCTTAAAGCTAGCATATTGACCGAGGGCTGTCTGTTTTCCAGAGCACTTTTAGACTCTCTCTGGGGTACAGATTTCCAACTGCCGCTGGGGCAAAATAACTTCAAAGCTGGATCCCTGGCCCAGCTTACTCTCCACCTGCACCTGACCTTGATGCTGTTGGGCAATGCTTTTGACGATCGCCAGCCCCAAACCTGACCCCGAGAGGCGACCGGGATCCCCGCTGCGAGCCGGATCTGCTCGATAAAAGCGATCGAACACATGGGGCAGAGCCTGAGGCGGGATCCCTGGCCCGGTATCTTGTACCCGTACCACCAGCTCTGGGGATCCAGAGCGCAGCCGCTGCTCCAGCCTCACCTGCACCTCCCCTTGGGGGGGAGTGTGGAGAAGGGCATTTTCGATCAAGTTGGTAAACAGGCGGGCCAATTGATCTTCATCTCCCCAAAAGCCAAAGGGATCCACCTGGGCGGGAGAAGGTTCCGTCCCGCTCTCAGGGGCAGCAATATCCAGCTGCAAGCGGATCTGCTTTTGGTTGGCCAAGCCCTGCAGCTCTTCCACCACCTGCAGCAGCAGAGCATCCAGCGCACAGCAACGGGGTTGGAAAGGCACCATACCGCTGTCGTGGCGGGCCAGAAACAGCAGGTCATCCACCAGACGACCCAGCCGCAAACACAGCCGCTCCACCATCTGCCAGCGCTGCCGGGTGTCGGCATCCAATTGGGAATCCGCCAAAGCCACCTGTACCGCGGTTTGAATGCTGGCCAAGGGGCTGCGCAGCTCGTGGGAGGCATCGGCGGTAAATTGCTTGAGCTGCTGATAAGACTGCCGGATGGGCTGCATGGCCAGGCCGGAGAGCATCCAGCCAATGGCCCCCACACCCGTCAAACCGGCCACCACCCAGAGGGAAAGATCCCGGATCAACTGTCGCGTTGGCTTGCTCACCTCAAACCAAGGATGGCTGACCCGCAGATAGCCCAGCAGCTTCCCATGGGCCACGATCGGCTCGGTGAACTGACGCAGCCAATACCCAGGAGCGATGCGGGCAGTGTGCAGGGATCCCTCGGTCAACAGGGGGGCAGGGATCCCGCCGGGCACCGTGGACCAGATGAGCGTTCCTTGAGGGCCGAACCACTCCAAGTCGATGTGATCGTCCTCTAGGGTGCTGGGATCATCCCGAAAGCTGGCCTCCAAGCTGCGGCGGGCTTGCTGCGGATCCAAGAGGCTCTCATCCACCACCAAAGACCGCTCGACAATTTCCACCACATGGCCAAGGGTATCGTCCACCCGCTCGATCAGGGTTGACTGCACGTACCAATAGAAGCTGCCGGCAAACAACAGCAGCAACACTGCCGTAACCGTTGTATACCAGAAGGCCAACCACTGCCGCGTCGCTTGAAACATGGGAGCTGCACCGCGGGGGGAAACGGAGTGGGGCTAGCTGTGAACACGGGGCTCGGGGTGAAGGGAAGACAAGATCTCGGCCTCCACCTGGAGTAGAGTATCGAGCCGCTCCTGCACCTGATCGGCGGGAAACTGCTCCAACGCCAAATCCAAGTAAAGCTGCCAATGGCGCTCCTCCGCAGCCGCCAGCCAGAGATAAAACTGCCGCAGCTCTGGGTCGGGCGCGTGGATCCCCAACAGGCCCAAGCGTTCGTGGCTGCGGGCCTCGATAATGGCTGCCACCAGCAAGGTGTCGAGCAGATGCTCTGGCTCAGAGCGACGCAGGTGTTGGTTCAGGCGACCCGCATAGGGCGCAGCCGACAAGGGCTTGATGGGGATCCCCAGCCGTTGCAGGTGGCGATGCACCCGCTCAAAATGCTGCAGCTCCTCCCGCGCCAGCGGCGGGAGGGTTTCCACCAAACGCCCATTAGCCGGGTAGCGAAAGAGCAGACTGAGGGCGTTGCCCGCTGCTTTTTTCTCACAATTGGCGTGGTCTAGCAAGACCAGATCGATGTGCCGGGTAGCCTGTTCGATCCAGTCCTCAGAGGTACGAGAAGCAAGTTCTAGAGCAAGCACAGGGTCGGTAGGAAAGGGTTAAGAGAAGTTCTAGGGACGAACAATCTCCACAGTAACCCGCCCCGTCAGCTCCGGGATCGGGGGATGACACTTGGTCAATCGGATCTTAGCTTTGCTGGCCCCCGTCTCCCGCAGCACCATTTCGGCAATCGCCTCCGCCAAGCTCTCGATCAGCACAAACTGATTGCTTTTCACCAGTTCCGCAATCCCGGCCACTGCAGAACGGTAGTCGAGGCTATCACACAGTTGGCCGCTGAGAGCAGCCGGGCGCAGATCCGCCCACAGCTCGAAATCCACCTCAAACCATTGCCCCAAAGCCCGTTCCGCCTCATCAAGGCCGGTATAACCGTAGTAGCGCAGGCCGGAGACGATCAGCCGATCTCGCAACTGCTCGGGGGGTCGCCGAGGGATCCGATCGGGATCTGGATAGGGCTGCTGACTGTTGCTGCTGACACTGGTGGGGATCTGTAGCTGATACATTTACGCTGAACACTGCTGAACATCACTGTTCAACTATGCAGCGATAGCATTCTGTTTG
>NZ_JANSHW010000014.1:0-5317 GCF_047461815.1 Synechococcus sp. R6-10 | reverse complement strand
GGACAAGGGTTATAATGGGGGGGAGTCGCTTCCCTTCGGGGAAGTGGAATTAATGGAAACGCTGTAATTAAATTTCAACCCATGAAGTTTTTTGAAAAATACCTTACCGTTTGGGTCTCGCTATGCATTGCTGCAGGCATTGGTCTTGGGAAAATACTGGGGAATTCTGTTTCGGTGCTTGAAAGCTGGCAGATATATACCATCAACATTCCGGTAGCGGTGTTGGTTTGGATGATGATCTACCCGATGATGGTACAGATTGATTTTTCATCGATAGGCGGTGTTTCAAAAAATTGGAAAGGGCTGGCGCTGACAGTTACTGTAAACTGGCTGATCAAACCTTTCACCATGGCATTGTTTGGATGGATTTTCTTTAAAAATCTGTATGCTACCTGGATCACTCCGGAAGATGCAGACCAGTACCTGGCAGGCGCCATTCTGCTGGGTGCCGCACCCTGCACAGCCATGGTGTTTGTGTGGAGTTATTTGGTAAAAGGCGATGCCAATTATACGTTAATACAAGTTTCAGTCAACGATCTTATTCTGCCGGTTGCATTTGTACCCATTGTAAAATGGCTGCTGGGAGTAACCAACATACAGATACCGTATGAAGTACTGATTACTTCGGTGGTTGTTTTTGTTGTTATACCGCTAACTACGGGTTATCTGACCAATCGGATATTGCCTCAACGAAAAGGAAAGGATTGGTTTGAACAAAAATTTCTTCCGGCACTTCGTCCTGTTTCCATACTAGCATTGCTTTCAACCCTGGTTTTACTCTTTGCCTTTCAGGGCGAACACATACTGGATCATCCATACACCATTTTGTTGATAGCCATACCACTGACCATTCAAACCTACTTCATATTTTTTATAACCTGGCTGGGTGGAAAATTGCTCCGTTTATCACATCCGGTTTGTGCACCGGCTGCGATGATTGGTGCCAGTAATTTTTTTGAACTCGCAGTTGCCGTGGCCATATCACTTTTTGGTCTTAATTCAGGTGCGTCGTTAGCCACGGTGGTTGGTGTACTCATAGAAGTACCCATCATGTTATCGTTGGTAGCCATCGCTAACAGTTGGAGGTATTAAATGAAAAAAATCTTGGTTTTATGCACAGGTAATAGCTCCCGTAGTCAAATGGTACATGGTTATTTAGAAAATCTGTTACAAGGTAAAGCTCATATTTACAGTGCCGGTATTGAGATACATGGCGTAAATCCGAGAGCCATACAAATCATGAAGGAAGATGGAATTGATATCAGTCATCATACCAGCAACCATGTAAATGAATACTTAAACATACCCTTTGATTACATCATCACGGTATGTGATCATGCCAGAGAAAACTGTCCGTACATACCAGGTAATTCCATTCGCATACATCATAGTTTTTCTGATCCTGACAAAGCAACCGGAAGTGAAGAAGAAATTATGCATGCATTTCGTATGGTTCGAAATGAGATACGCACATTCTGCGAAGAATTTTCAAAGACTATCATTGCTTAATCCTAGTAAGAAAACACAAACAAAAAAGCCCTGTAACCGGGGCTTTCTGATTTATTTTACAACCATGATGCGTTGTGTTATCGCTTGTTTTCCGTCAGATATTCTAAGAAGATAAATTCCAGAAGACAATCCGTCTGTGATCAAAGTTATTTGCTGCTGAGATGGAGCAATGGTAAATTGCTGCAACACCTGACCCAGTGTTGTTATCAGTTCTCCTTTCAACGGTTCGGCAGAAGCCAATTGCAGAGCAATGGTAATCATATCAGTAGCCGGATTGGGATACACCAAAAAGTTGGAGGTATTCATCACTTCATCCACCGAAGAACAGTTAAGTACTGTAACCGATGCAGTCGCAGTTGCTGTACATCCGTTAGTAGCTGTGGCTGTAACGGTATAGGTAGTAGTGGATGCAGGGCTTACATTGATGGAAGCAGTATTAGCACCTGTATTCCAAGTAAAACTATTACCACCAGAAGCAGTAAGATTTACAGAGCTTCCCTGACAAATAGTACCGCCACCACTTATAGTAGGTGTGGGCAAAGGATTCACCACAATACTGGCTGTTGCCGTGTTTGTTCCGTTTAAATTGCTAGCTGTTAATGTTACAGTATATGTCCCCGCTGAATTAAATGTTACAGTAGGACTGGCAGCTGTACTTGTTGAAGGAGTTCCGCCGGGGAAGGACCAGCTATAGGAAGTAGCATTGGTAGATGTATTGGTAAATGTAATACTTTGCCCTGCACAGATGTTAGTTGATGAAACATTAAAAGAAGCGCTTGGTGGTGTATTGGTTGCAGCACTAATGTTTATATCATCCAGATAAGTAACATTTCCCCATCCACTTCGCAATTGGAATCTGATTCCGGCGGCGGTTTGAGAAGCATACGGGCTTAAATCTATTGTCTTGGTTGCCCATTGTGATGGGGTAGGTACAAATGCAGTGGTCATATCAGGTGCTGTAGCCAATGGACTCGGGCCTGTATTATTACCATAAGATGCTAATCGTATCCAAGTATTGCCACAATCAGTGGTGATACTTACTATTAATGAATCAGTCGCTTCCCTTCGGGGAAGTGGAATTAATGGAAACTGGAAGGTGGAGAGGGGAGAGATGACGGATCGAGTGGTTGCTTCCCTTCGGGGAAGTGGAATTAATGGAAAAATTAATGGAAACAAACCAAGTGATCCCCTTTCACTTCCAGCCAGTGCCCACCTGGATAATCGGGGCTACGGCTGCCTCGGTCTGCTTTTAAGAGCTGGATCCCGGCTTCTACCTGTTCAAAGGTGGGGTGGTGGGGCAACACCAGGGACAAAAACTGGAACATTACCTGCCGCTGCAGAGCCAAGGGGGCAGCCCGCAAGGGATCCCGTCGCAGCCCTGGCAAAGCGGGCTCATACACCTGCTGCCATAGCTGAGCTGCTTGGGCTACCACCAGCTCATGTTCTGCTTGGAGCAGCGTGGCAGCCCGATTCAGGGCCGCTTCCAGTTGCGGATTAAAGTGCTGCTTCAAGTAGGGCATCACCTCCAGGCGGAGACGGTTGCGGCCATGGGCCAGATCTTGGTTGCTGCGATCCGGCCAGACCGGCAATTGGTGCTGCTGGCAAAATTGTTCGGTTTCCCAACGGTATAGACCCAGCAGGGGTCGCACCACCTGGGCAGAGGTGGGATCCCGGTCGTCTAGGTGCCGCTGCCAATCCAGGCTGCTCAGCCCGGCGGCTCCTGTTCCCCGCAACAAGTTCCACAAAAACGTCTCTGCTCGATCCGTGGCCGTATGCCCCATCACCACGGCGCTGCAATCCCAGATGCGGGCCCATTTGTCCAGTTGTTGGTAGCGCCAAGCCCTGGCCCCTGCCTCATCTCGGCGGATGGGATCCGCAGTCTCAACGGCATGAGGCAGTCCCTGCTGCTGCAGCCACCCCTGCAAAAAGCGAGCACACTCCGTTTCATCTGCCGACCAGCGGTGATCGCAATGCAAAACGAAGAGCTGCCAGCCCCAGCGAGGCTGTAGATCCCGCAGGATTTGGAGCAGGCAAAAAGAATCTTGCCCGCCCGAAAAAGCCACCAGCAGCCGCTGGCCAGGGTGAAGAAGTTGCCGCTGCCGAATGGCGCACTGTACCCGCAGGTGGAGAGGAGAGAGCCTGGCCACAGCTTGTTATTGCTCAGGTGCAACCCAGACCCTGCCTGCCTTCATGGGATCCCTTAGGCAAGAGCTCGGGTCAGATGAGAGGCCACCGCCTGCACAGCAGCAATGCTGCGCTCGTAGGCCATTCGGGTCGGCCCCAGCAAGGTGACCGTACCCAGAGGAGCTGAGCGACGGTGGTAAGTGGAGGTGATAACCGTACAGTGGTGCAGAGACTCCAGTGGATTCTCGCTGCCAATGTAGATGATCACCGGGGTCTTGCGGGCAGACTGTCCTGACTCTTGATCCATCTCCGTTGAGCTCGGCAGAGAGGGCAAACCCCCATCGGCAAAATGGAGCCCAATCATCCCCTGCAGTTGCTTGGCTCCCTCCTCGATCAACTGCATCACTGCCTGCACCTGCCGGGCCTGGGAAAACTCCGGCTGACGCATCAACTCGGCCATACCGGCACTGAACACCTGCCCCAGAGAGGGCTGTAGACAGCGTTGCACCACCGAGCGCAGCAGTTGCTGGAGCCAATGGCCGTAGGTACGAAATTCTTCATCCAGTTTCAGCCAGCTTAGATCCTGCAACTCGGCAAAGGTTTTGCCCCGCAGCTTCAGGGTGAGAAAGTTGCTGAGCAATTGCAGTTCATCTTCCAAATCCTCGCGGGAGTCGCTGGGCCAGTCGGGGGGGCTGACCAGAGCCGAATGGGTTTGATAAGAGTCGGTTACCACCAACACCATCACCCGCCCTGGCGCTACCGACACCAACTGCACATGATGAATGGCTACCACCGGCCCCTGAGGAGGAGTGATGAGAGCAATGCAACCGCTCAGATGGGCCAAAAGCTGGGCCACCCTTTGTAGGAGACTGTCCAAGTCATCTCCCAGCTCACGGCCAAGCTGATCCATCAACTGTTGCAGAGCGGGATGGGGATCCGGCTGAGGAGCATCGTGGGGGATCCCACCGCTGTTGGCGGAGGTCAACAAATCGTTGACATAAACCCGATAGCCAAAGTCGGAAGGAACCCGTCCGGCGGAGGTGTGAGGCTGAAACAGCAATCCCACTTGCTCAAGGGTGGCCAAGTCGTTGCGAATGGTGGCCGTGCTTACCCCAAAGTTGTAGGACTGGGCCAAGGTTCTGGAACCGACAGGTTCAGCTGTAGCAATGTAGCTACGCACTGTCGCCCAGAGAATCTTCCGCTGGCGGGGAGTCAGTTCGAGTTTCATAGCCGATCAAAAGAACCCAGTCAACGCCTATCAAAGGAAACTGTTAATACAGAGCCGGTAAATTGCTCCAGGATAAACCAACTCAGAGCTGAGATAGGAATCCAGACAGACTTTTACATCTTCTAATCTATATGCATCTATTGTTACTCTTTATATAGCGGGTTGCCTAGGAAGGAAGTTGCAAAACCCGATGTCGGAAGAGGTTGAGACTGCTGCTTGTGCAGGAGAGAGTGAAATCTCTTGTAGCCTGGGCTCCCCTTTTTTGCCCAGAGGTGGTAGAAGATGAACTACGGCTAGCCACCTTGTTGCGTAGCAACAGTCCGCTGCGCCAAGAGTGGGGATTTCTGCGCATGAGTTCGGTCAACTCTAGGCCAACTGGGCCTGCTGCTGTCCCCCCTGTATCCTTTTGTATCTTTGAGGTTGTCCCGTGTACTTATCCCCCCAGGAGAAAGACAA
>NZ_JANSHW010000013.1:0-12662 GCF_047461815.1 Synechococcus sp. R6-10 | reverse complement strand
GCTGGGGGGAACCCCACTATTGGCAAAGCTGGATCCAATTTTTTGCTGGGCCGGAGCAGGAGGTGAAGGTTTTTTCCCCAGAGACGTTGCCCGGCCAAGACCTAGAACCGCCGTTTACCCTGTTCATGAACGAGTGGGTATGGGATCAGCAAGGGGCAGAACTGCAACGGCGTTTTCCCAAGGGGCAGTTGCATCGGATCCCTGCTGAGCGAGGTCTGTGGGCCTTTGAGGTGGCGGATCCCTAGAGCTCCCCCCCTGGTTTGGCCAACCCACTGTTCGCGGGACGGAGTCCTTTCGCGTCAGCGGGACGGAGTCCTTTCTTTTTACCAGGCTAAAAGTAGCTGAAAGCACACTATGCAGATCCAGAGCCGCCAACAGTAGAAGAAGATGATAGCGTTCCAGGGATCCCAGACGTGCGTTTTGATGCCTACGACCCGGGCGAGGGGTTTTACGACGAGCTGTTTTTGGGGCGTAACCAGCCCCGTCCTGAGGCGATCCCGCTGATTGAGCGCATTCATTCTCTGGAAGAAGGGGAACTGCAGCAGCGGCAAGCGGCGGCGCAGGCGGCCCTCTTTCAAATGGGGGTGACCTTCAACGTCTATGGCGATAGCCAGGGCACGGAGCGAATTTTCCCCTTTGACATCATTCCCCGCATCGTCTCGGCTTCCGAGTGGCAGCGGCTGGAGAAGGGTCTCAAGCAGCGCATCCACGCCCTCAACCTGTTCATCGACGATGTCTATCACGACCAGAAGATCCTTAAGGATGGGGTGATCCCTGCCGAGCTGATCGAGACGGCCAAGGGATTTCTGCGGCCCTGTGTGGGGCTCAACCCACCGGGGAGAATTTGGTGCCACGTCACCGGCACCGACCTGGTGCGGGATCGGGACGGAACTTGGTACGTGCTGGAAGATAACCTGCGCTGTCCGTCGGGAATCTCCTACGTGCTGGAAAATCGGCGGGTGATGAAAAGCACCTTTCCCTCCCTGTTCAACACCATGGGGATCCGCCCGGTGGACGACTACCCTAGCCATTTGTTGGATACTCTGCTTAACCTGGTGCCGCACCTAGCCAACCCAACGGTGGTGGTGCTCACCCCCGGCATCTACAACTCCGCCTACTTCGAGCATTCTTTCCTCGCCCAGCAGATGGGGGTGGAGCTGGTGGAAGGGCGGGATCTGGTGGTGGCCGATGGCTATTTGCAAATGCGCACCACCAAAGGGCTGCAGCGGGTGGATGTGATCTACCGCCGCATCGACGATGACTTCATCGATCCCCTTGCTTTTCGCCCTGATTCCCTCTTGGGGGTACCCGGCCTGTTTGAGGTCTACCGGTCGGGGCGGCTGGCGATCGCCAACGCTTTGGGAACGGGGGTGGCGGACGACAAGGTGATCTACGCCTATGTGCCCCAGATGATCCGCTACTATCTGGGAGAGGAAGCCATTTTGCCCAACGTGCCCACCTACCTCTGCTGGGATCCTAAGGATCAGGCGTATGTGCTGGAGAACCTCGACAAGCTGGTGGTGAAGGCAGCCAACGAGTCGGGTGGCTACGGCATGTTGATGGGATCCCAGGCTACACCGGCAGAGCGGGCTGCTTTTGCCGAGAAAATCCGCGCCCAGCCGCGCAACTACATCGCCCAACCCACCCTGTGCCTTTCTCGCGTGCCCACCTTGGTGGATCGGGGAGAAGGCCCCTGTCTGGAGCCCTGTCATGTGGACTTGCGGCCCTACATCCTCTATGGCAAGGACATTTATGTTCACCCAGGGGGGCTGACCCGCGTCGCCCTCAAGAAGGGATCTCTGGTGGTGAACTCCTCCCAGGGGGGCGGCAGCAAAGATACCTGGGTGCTCTGCGCGGATCCCGGCTGTTGAGAGACGGCTTGCAAAATAGGTTCAGAGCCGCTCGCCCGAACATCTGCTCCACTGACCAAGGCAGCTGGCATGCTGAAGCGCCAAGTCCACGTAGTGCTGGGCGTGAAGGCGCAGTTGCTTGACCTCTTCCTCGGTGAGGGTGCGGATAACCTTAGCCGGGATCCCCGCCGCCAAAGAGCGAGGTGGCACAGACCGGGTGACCACCGCTCCAGCTCCCACCATGCTGCCCGCCCCGATGGTGACCCCGCTCAAGAGAACGGCCCCAATCCCGATCAGACATCCCCCCTCGATGTGGGCACTGTGGATGACCGCTCGATGGCCTATGGTCACTTCCTCGCCAATCAGGGTCGGCTGTCCGGGATCCCCGTGCAGAATGGCTCCATCTTGGATATTGCTGCGGCGGCCAATGACAATGGGCGAGAGATCCCCCCGCAAGATGGCCCCGTACCAGATGCTCACCGCTTCCGCAAGTTGGACATCGCCGATCAGTGTGGCATTGGCGGCAATAAAGGCTGCCTCATCTACTCCCGTCGGCTGCCGATCCAGCCCAATTGGCCAGGTGTCCTGTTTTTCTCGTTGCATTTAGAGTCGAGGCCGTTCATGTCAGTTGGGCTTGACGTTGAGAGAGTAGAGAGGATTCAGACGGTTGCAAGGGGCGAATGGCAAAGAAAGTTTCGTAGATACAATCGCCAACGTGGTTCATTTGTAGCTGCAATTTGTCGAGAAACTCATGTAAGCCCTGCTCCATAATGTCGTCGATGGTTAGGTAGTCCAGCTCAGAACGCAGGCGGCCCAAAGCTCGCTCGCTGGGATCCCGCCAGGTATCGGCTGGGGTGCCGGTGATCTGGTGCAGGGATCGATCTGCATGAATAAGACAAAACTGAATAGAGCGGGGAAATTGCCGATCCAAAATCAGGAAAGAGGCCACCTCTCTGGGATTGATGCGGTGCTGGCGGCTGTATTTCCGGTACATTTCATAAGCACTGGCCGACTTCAGCAAAGCAATCCACTGCAACTCATCCAAAGCCGTACCCACATACTGCAGAGAGGGCAGCAAAATAAAATACTTAACATCCAAAATGCGCGCCGTTTTGTCCGCCCGCTCCAAAAGACGGCCAATCTGGCCAAAATGCCATCCTTCCCCATGGGTCATGGTGGCATCCATCACCCCGGCGAATAGGTGACTGGCCAGCTTCACTTCCGTGAAAAAATCATGGAGCTGACTCAGGTGGGGGCCTTGCTGAGCCGCTTCTTTGACCATCAAATAAAAGCGGTTGACCCGCTCCCACATTTCTGAAGAAATGACCTCCCGCACAGAGCGGGCATTTTCTCGCGCCAGCCGCAAACAGGAAAGGATGGAGTTGGGGTAATCCCTATCAAAAGCCAGGAACTGGATGACTGTTTCTTGGGTCGCCTGGCCATAGCGTTGGTAAAACAGCTCCTGATCCCCAGTGGTGTAGACAATGGGATCCCACTGCTGGGCGGGACCGCTGGGCAAGTCTAGGATGAGGTTGAGATTGACATCGATGAAGCGGGCGATGTTCTCGGCGCGCTCCACGTAGCGGTTGAGCCAGTAGATGGAATCGGCCACCCGACTCAGCATGCTGTTGCCTCCTCTGGAGTGTCTTGTCTCTGCGCTCCGTTCAAACCCAGCAGGCGGAGCAGCCGCCGCACCTTCACCAGCAGCACCCCCGTTAGGCCAGTCAGGATCCATCCTATCCAGTCGGCTGCAGTACCCAGATAGCGCACCTGCACGCGATGATCCCCCGGCGGGATCCGCACCTGCAACAGCCCCACTCCGCTGTGCTCAGCAGACGTGAGGCGACCATCCACCTGTACCCGCCAAGCAGGGTAGTAAAACGTGCGCAGGACTACCCATTGATCCTGATCGGTGGGGTTAACGGCCCGAAAACGACGGTAGCCATAGCGCCACTGCTCCACTTCCAACAGTGGCTCCAGATTGCCTTGCTCTTGTCCAAAATCCACTACGTCCCCCTGCCACCGCAGCAGCGGATCCACCTCTGGGGGCGGCATGGGCAGGGTTGCTTGGCGAGGTCGGTACTCCAGCACATCCACCAGCGCCAGCCCATCGGGAAAGATCCAGTGCCAGTGAAGAAAAGCGATGCCCGGTCGCTCCTGGGGCTCGTTGGGAAATTGCTTGGCGGCAGACAGCTCTTGAAAAGTCTGGATGGTTTGCGGGTCAAACCAGGCTCTGGACAAGACCTGCCAGCCCTGCCAGCTTTGTATCCCCATGGCCAGACCTATCCCCACAATCAAGAGGATCCTCAAGCCCTTTTGTCCCCACCCCCAGGCGGCCAGGGATCCCAAAAGCCAGGGCACCGTTACTGATGTCACCGCCATCCAGCGCCAAGAAAACTGAATGCGCCGCAGGGGCAAAACCCACTCGTAGAGCCAACCCAGCAGATCCGTCATCATCAGCAAGGCCACCAAGCTGGCCCCCAAGCTGTAGAGCAGGATGGCTTTGGCCAGGGGAGCAGAGGATTCTAAGGCACCATGGGACTCCGTCTCGCCAGCACGAGCGGAATGGATTGGGGTCATCCCCCTTGTCCTGCGGGCCAGCCAAGTTGGGAGAATCAGGATTCCAACACCCAAGACAACGGCTACCATCCAGAGCCAGTACCCTACCAGGCCGCTTTCAAACCAGTGCTGCGTCAGTTGCGGCTGGAGCCGGGTTAGCCCACTCAGCATCAGGCGATGTTGGGGCATGTACTCTTCGACAAAATTCACCAACTCCACCTGGATGAGGCGCTGATCCCAAAAGGCTGGCAGCAGATAAAACGCCGTCCACCCCAGCCCCAGCCCAAACCCCAAGTAGCAGCGCCCCACCCTGGGCCAGAGGGGATCCCAGCGGCCCAGCACCCAAGGCAGAGGCAGCCAAGTTAGCGTAAAGACCAGCAAAGTGGGCAAGTGAGATAGGGCCAACAGGCCGTAGCTAATGGCTAAGGCCACAATCGGCCAAAGGGACTGGGGCCGGCAGATCACCTGGACTGAGGCCCAGAAAATCCAGGGAGAGACAGCAATGGCCCACACTTCCCCCATTGCCCCCCGTTGGTAAATATCCACCAGCCAATAGGGGCCGGCCATACCCGCCAGAGCCAAAACCAGAGCCCAAGCCCAGGGGATGAGTTGCCGGAGAAGGGCATACAGCCCTGCGCCAAAGACTGCCATCGCCAAGCCCATGCTGGCCACCAGGGATCCGGGCATATCCAGCTCCAGCAGGCGAAACGGCAGAGGGGCCACCATGCACAGAGGGGGGTAAAAGGCAAAGGTAGGATTGCCGTAGCCGAAGTTGGAATACTCCAGCCAGCGGGGGTAAAACTGCCCGCCGAAAAACTGTCGTTGATACTGAAAGGCCCAACTGAGGTTGAAGTGAGTGGAGTGAGTCATGGGATAGCCCTGGCGCAGCATGGGCCAGAGCAGCACCACGACTCCCACCAGCAACCCTATCCCAACACCCCTCTCCGGTTGGCACAACGCTTTTAGCATTTCTCGGCGTTGTCCCCATCCTCTACCTCGAAGGGCCCAGACTTCCCCCCATACTTGCGCAACAGCCGGATGTTTTCGATCACCATCGTCTTCTCCAAGGCCTTGGCCATGTCGTACAGGGTGAGGGCGGCCACGGAAACAGCCGTCAGAGCCTCCATCTCCACCCCTGTTTGGGCGTTGGTTTTCACTGTAGCGGTGATCAGAAAGCCGGGCAGATGGGGATCCGGATTCAGATCCACGGTGACGCTGCTCAAGGGGAGAGGATGACACAGCGGGATCAGATCAGCGGTGCGCTTGGCAGCCATGATCCCAGCCAGGCGGGCCGTTTCCACCACATTCCCTTTGGGCCCTTGACCGGCCAGAATAGCCTGCAAAGTCGTTTTTGACATGCGTACCTGCCCTTGGGCAGTGGCCAAACGGGCAACCGTGGGCTTATCTCCTACTTCCACCATCTGTACTCGGCCAGAGGCGTCCAGGTGGGTGAGGGCTTGCCCAACAAAGGACTCTGTCCTGCTGGCGCGACTAGAACTCGAATCCGATGGCACCCCGGCCTCCCACAATCCTTGAGAGCTGAAGAGTTGGCTTAGGCTCCGATGAGGTCGGCAAATCGGCAACCAGACCCGCAGGGACTTGACAACTAGTAGCGAATCCAGGCATAGGCGGCATCAGAGAGCACCGGCACCTCGGCGTAGTGGCCGCGAATGTTTTGCACCCAGGCGTAGACGGTGATGGCAATCACCCCCAAGAGAGCTGTGGTGGCCAAAATGCTGACCATCGCCGCCAGACCAAGGCTGCCGAAGAGCATGCCGAACACCTGCATCAGCACCTGCACCAAGAACAAGGCAATGTTGAGCAACAGCGCCTGGATGGTGTTGAAGCGAACAAAATGGGCTACGCGGGTGTTGCGGATCACCAGGAACAGCAGAGCCAAAGACACCCCCATTCCCAGCCAGCCCGTGGCCAGGGGCACCAGACGAAACAGAGGCGCAAAAATGGGGATCAGCCCTGGCAGAGATTGAAACAACCCAGAGGGCAAAAAGCCCAAGGGCAGAGCCGATACCAAGGGCAAAAGGTAGGGAAGGGATCCCCACAGCCGATTGATGGGAGTGATGTCGCCGCGCCAGGTCATAATCCGTCGATCCCTATTAGGTGCAGTGGTCATTGAAGTGAAGTTTGCTTGTCGGTGCGCTTCCAGGATCCCCACCAGCTAAAGATTCAGAGAGAGAAAGCAACACCCAAGCCTTGGGCTTATTGTAGTCGATGGATTTGGGTGGCTCAACGCGCTTGGCCGCAAGCCGGCTTCTGCTTTCCAGTGAGCAGAAAAACTCGAGGCCAAAAGGTTCAGGGTGAGCGTTCCGATGCATCTGGGCTGGTATAATCAACGGCAAATCCTGGCTGCATAGCGGTTTTTTGGGTTCTTTACATTTTTCAGCTTCCACCATGAAGATTTCATTGTCTCCCGCTGCTGGCGTTGTCGGAGCTTTCCTCTGGCAAGTTTGGTCTGGGCTCATTGGTTTTCTCAACGACCGTTTGTTGCCGGAGCGCTATCACATTCGGCCCGAAGCTTTGCCGGAGTGGATTACTCAGGTGTGGGCAGGCTATCTGCGCTATCGGGAAGCCTCTCGTCCGGGGGCGATCCAGTTTCGCGGCTTGACGGTGGATCCCAGCCGAGAGCTGCGCTCGGCTTACCTTGGATCCCGTCCGCTCCGCTACCGCGGCTGCCCCATGGAGACGGTTGCCCGCTCTGGGGATCCTTCTCCTGCCGTCCAACCCATCCCTGAAAAGGCTTTTGTGCCCCCCTACTGGAGACTTCTTAATGCGCTGCGCTTGAAGTTGAGCCTGGCCGATGTCGATTGCTATCCGGTCACTCCGGCCCTGCAGCGGGTTTACCGCGGTCAAGAGTTCTGACAGCGCTCTGTTCCTTAGCGGCAATGGGGTGTTGATGCTGGGGATCCCCTTGTGGGCGGGGATCCCTTTTTGGACTTTGTTCGCGACAGCGGGACGGAGTCTCCGGATTGGACTTGTAGGTTTGGGTGCGGGTGGTTTCTCCTGAGGGGAAAGCTGAGAAAGACTGCAAAAAAACTTAAGGTCACTTTCCCGCTGTGGGATAGTGGATAAAGAAGAACATGGTGCTCCGCACCGCCAACGCAATGAGCCTTGTTATGTCCAAAAGCGGCGTGCTCCTACTGAACTTGGGGGGGCCAGAGACCCAGGCTGATGTGCAGCCCTTTCTTTACAATCTGTTCGCCGATCCTGAGCTGATCCGCCTGCCATTTCCCTTCTTGCAGCGGGCCTTTGCCTGGGCCATCTCCACGCTGCGGGCCGAAAAATCCCGCCGCAACTACGCGGCCATTGGGGGGGGATCCCCCTTGCGGCGCATCACTGCTGAGCAAGCGCGAGAACTGCAGGCCCACCTGGTGGCTGAGGGCTATGACGTGCCGGTGTATGTTGCCATGCGCTACTGGCATCCGTTGATCGAGTCGGTGGTGCAGCAGATCAAGTCGGATGGGATCACCCGCTTGGTGGTGCTGCCGCTCTACCCGCAGTATTCCATCAGCACGACGGGATCCAGCTTTAAGCTGCTGGATCGGCTCTGGGCTGAAGATCCGGAGCTGGCATGCATCGAGCGCTGCCAGATCTGCTCCTGGTACGATCAGCCTCAGTACGTGCAGGCGATGGCCAGAGCAATTCGGGAACAGTTGGATGGATTTGCCGAGCCCGAAGGGGTGCATGTGCTGTTCAGCGCCCACGGCATTCCCGAAAGCTATGTCACCGAGGCCGGGGATCCCTACCAACGGGAAATGGAAGCCTGCGTGAGGCTGATCTGGAAGCAGGTGGGACGCCCCAATGACCACACCCTCTCCTATCAAAGCCGGGTGGGTTCGGTGCGGTGGCTGCAACCCTATACCGAACGGGTCATCCTGGAGTTGGGATCCCAAGGCGTGAAACAGTTGCTGGTGGTGCCGATTAGCTTTGTGTCGGAGCACATCGAGACCCTGCAGGAGATTGACATCGAGTATCGGGAACTGGCCCATCGAGCTGGGATTGCCGATTTTCGCCGTGTGCCCGCCTTAAATACCGACCCTCTGTTCATTGCTGGCTTGGCGGCGCTGGTGCGGCCTCATCTGCTCACTCCGGGCTTGGCAGCTCCTGCCTTTGTCCCTGCTGCTGTGGGCAGCTCGCTGCTGGAGCGGTAGGGAAGAACGCCAGGTATTTCATTGTTGCTCTGCTCATTGTTGCTCTGCAACGCTGACGCGACCAGACGAGGACGCTGACTTCATACCCCCAGAAGCGTTCTCCTACCACCCCAGGTGTCTCATCTTCATGGAGTTTTGACTGGGAATGACCCTAAGCCCGAGCGAAGCCTTGCTGACGAAGTGGCTGCTGACCTATTTTTACCAACGGCTGCCTTTCCCCCAAGAGTGGCTGCCGCAGAAAAGCTATTGGGTAGGGGGATCCCTGCGGGATGCTTACCTGGCTTGGCTGCAGGGCCGTGCTGCTGGGGATCCCGCTCGCGACGGTGGGATGGAGTCCTCAGCGTCGGTGGATTTGGACCTGATGTGCGCTGTGGATCCCGTGGGCTGGGCAGCGGCAGTGGCACGGCGGTTGGGGGTGGGCTTTGTGGTGTTGGATCCCGAACGGCAGATTGCCCGCATTGTGTTGGCAAAGTTGACCGTGGACGTGGGGCTGCAGGCGGGATCCACCCCTGAGGCGGATCTGAGGCAGCGGGACTTCACCTGCAATGCCCTGGCCTTGGATCTGCAACGGGAGCAACTGCTGGATCCCACAGGCGGACAAGCCGATATTCGCCAGGGCCGGATGCGCATGGTACACCCCGACAACCTCAGTGCTGATCCGGTGCGGCTGTTGCGGGGTTATCGACAGGCAGCTCAACTGGGGTTTGGGCTGGATCCGGCTACGCAAGAGGCAATCCGGGAGCGGGCCCCCCTTTTGGCCAACGTGGCGGCAGAACGGGTGCGGGCAGAGATAGTGGCCCTCTTGGAGGCAGGGATCCCAGGGCTGGCTCACCTACAGGCGGCGGTGGCGGCGGGGTTGCTGCAGGCTTGGCTGCCCCACCTGAAGCCGGAAAGTCCGGGCTTCCCTCAAGCTCAGGCCGTGTGGGAGTGGGCCGGGCGCTGGCGACCGCTCTATCCCCGCACGCTGGCAGAGCTGGCCCAGCCCTTGACATCCTCACGCGAAGGGCGCGGCAGGCTGTTGGCAGTGGTGCTGGCGGCCTTGTTGTGGGATCCAGCGGGAACTGAGGACTCTGTCTTGCTGACGCGAACGGCAGAAAGGGTGGAAACCGAGCTGGAGCGGCTGCGCTTCAGCCGAGCGGAAATGCGGGCCATCCAAAAGCTACACCATCTTCTGCCTCAGCTTCAGCTTCTCCTGACGGACTCCCCCACCCCTGCGCAACAGTGGCGGCTTTATCAACAGGCGGGATCCCTGTTCGGTGGCCTGGCGCTGTTGGCGGTGGCTACGGGCGGCGACCCTCAAAAGCTGGAGT
This sequence comes from Synechococcus sp. R6-10, assembly GCF_047461815.1. Classification (NCBI taxonomy): domain Bacteria; kingdom Bacillati; phylum Cyanobacteriota; class Cyanophyceae; order Synechococcales; family Synechococcaceae; genus Synechococcus; species Synechococcus sp. R6-10. Next base: position 2,777 of record NZ_JANSHW010000013.1, on the reverse strand, counting down.
CTTGGCTCAAACGCTACGAAGACCCCCAGGATCCCCTGGCCCATCTGGTGCCCCTGCTGGATGGCCGCGATCTGCTGCACAGCTTGGGGGCCAAACCCGGCCCCTGGGTAGGCCAGTTGCTGCAAGACCTCCAGGAGGCGCAGGCTTGGGGGCAGATTCAAACTCGTGCCGAGGCGCTCTCTTTTGCCCGCCGGTGGCGTGGCCAGCAAAAAGACTAGCCGAAGCGATAGCCGAAGCCGCGCACCGTCACCAAATACTCTGGGTTGCTGGGATCCAGCTCCAATTTTTCCCGCAGCCAGCGGATATGTACATCGACGGTCTTGCTGTCGCCCATGAAGTCGGATCCCCAGACGCGCTCCAGAAGCTGCTCCCGCGTCCAAACGCGGCGGGGGTTGGACATAAACAGCTCCAACAGGCGAAACTCTTTGGGGGAAAAACTCACCTCAACGCCCCGCACCAACACGCGGCACTCCTGGGTAAACATACACAGATCCCCGTAGCGGAGCACCGTGGCATCGCTGGCTTGGGCCAGTTGTTGCCGACGCAACACCGAACGACAGCGGGCGATCAGCTCCCGCATGCCGAAGGGCTTGGTCAGATAATCGTCGGCCCCCAGTTCCAAGCCCACCACCCGGTCGGTTTCGCTACTTTTGGCCGTCAACATCAAGATGGGAATCGTGTTGCCCTCCCTGCGCAGCAGCCTGCACAGATCCAGACCGTTCAAGCTGGGCAACATCAAATCCAAGACCATCAAATCCAGCCGCTCAACCGTATGCACCATCTCAAGGGCTTGCCGACCATCAGCGGCTTGTAAAACTTGATATCCCTGCTCTTCTAAAGCTAGGGCAACCGTTTCCCGAATGGCATCCTCGTCCTCCACCACCAGCAGGGTCTCCAGATGGGGAGCAGCTTCCTTGGCTTGAGGAAGTGGACCGGTCATGGAGAGGGTTGCTTCCATACAGAACTCCGTCGCGCCTGCACGCAAGTGCTCCGCACCGCCGTCACGAACGCGGAAGCGTCACGTAGCGATAACAGCCTCACAGGGTGAGAAGGGCAAGTGCCGCCACCGTCAACAGCAGCCCCCCGATAGGATATCAAACTTCCAGGGCCGGCCAATGTAAAGAGAACAGGGGTGGACTGATTGCCCAAGGTCTTGAGACGGCGAATGGAACCGAAAGGATTCCAAAAACCTGCAATTCAGGATGATTTAAGATCTCTAATGTGGAGCCGCCCCTACCCACGCCTCATGGTGCTCTGCACCCCTCCCGCGAACGGCAACTCACGCTTTAAGGACTCCGTCCCGCTGTCGCGATTGGCCGGAAACCGGTTATGTCTGCTTCCCCTTCTGCACTCTGGGCCACTGGCGGAGCCATTCTGCGGCTGTTGCGCTGGCACAAGCCGGCAGGGCGATTGATTTTGATGATCCCGGCTCTGTGGGGAGCTTTTTTGGCCGGACGGGGAACGCCCCCTTGGCCGTTGGTCGGGATCATCATTTTGGGCAGCCTGGCTGCCAGTGGGGCAGGCTGTGTCATCAACGATCTTTGGGATCGAGATTTGGATCCGCTGGTGGAGCGCACCCGCCATCGCCCGTTGGCCAGCCGGGAGTTGACCGTTGGCGTCGGGATCCTGATGGCGGTGGTGAGTTTGGCCTGTGCGGCAGGGCTGGCGCTGTTTCTCAACCCGGTTAGCTTTGCCCTCTGTGTGGCGGCGGTGCCGGTGATCCTGCTCTATCCGGGGGCCAAGCGGGTGTTTCCGGTGCCGCAGTTGGTGCTGGCTCTGGCGTGGGGATTTGCCGTGCTCATCAGTTGGACGGCGGTGAGCGGCCAAGATGCCAACACACCCCTGTGGGAAGAGGGGCTGGGCTGGCTGTGGCTGGCCACGGTGTTGTGGACACTGGGATTTGATACCGTCTATGCTCTTGCGGATCGGGAGGACGATGAGCGGGCCGGGATCCATTCCAGCGCCCGTTTTTTCGGGCAGCGGACGCCGACGGCGGTAGGGCTATTTTTTTTGGGCACTGCCATCGCGCTGTTGGGGGTAGGCCTCAGCCTACGGTTGCATGGAGTTTATTTTGTCAGCTTGGCCATCGTCACTGTCCTCTGGGGCCGGCAAACCTGGCAGCTCCACCAAAGGAATGCCTCTCCCACCTTGTACCTGGCCATCTTCGGCCAAAATGTGGTGCAAGGGTTTATTCTGCTGGCGGGGATGATCGGCGGGTCCCTGCTGGCCTGAGGGATCCCCTGGCCTCTCGCATGGCTAGATGCCTCTCTGAAGAACGCCTTGCCCCTCAGCCGACGCTAGGGCTGCCTCTTTGGGAAGGGATCCCGACAAATCTCCGGACCTGGCAGGAATCGGCCCAGGGCCATGGGCAAACGGTAGAATGAGACGATTAATTGCAGGATCCCAGCCTCCGATGGCCCCACTGAGCAGCGGTGAGCCTCCCTATGACATTCTTATTCTCTCAAACGGCCCTGGAGAGCTGACCACCTGGGTGCGTCCGGTGGTGATGGAATTGCACCAGCAACTGCCTCAGGCACGCCTCTCCCTGGTGCTGTCCCCCTGCCCCCATGCTTCCGGGCAGGAGATGAAGATAGCCCAAGCGTTCATCGATGTGGATCGGGTGCAGGATCCCGATTTTTTTCTGGCTTTTTTGCTTACTGGCCAAACCGAAGAAGCCTGGAATTGGGCCAAGCGAGGGGTGGTGCTGTTTCTGGGGGGGGATCAGTTTTTTGCCGTCTGGATTGCTCGCCGCTTGCGCTATCGGCTGGTGGTCTATG
>NZ_JANSHW010000012.1:0-11719 GCF_047461815.1 Synechococcus sp. R6-10 | reverse complement strand
AAATATGGTGGTGTTCACCTGGGGAGGGGGGGTGAGCCCGATGGCTTTGCAGCCAGGTCTGCATTGGGTGCCGCCTTTTGTCTCGCGCACGGTTACCTTCGATGTAAAAACGCAGGCCCTCACCTGGAAGGACAACGACCCGACTGCCTACGCGCCGCGGCTGGTGGCCCTTTCTCAGGATGGGCAGCAGATTGCGGCTGAGGCGACGCTGCAGTTTCGCATTGTGGACGCCCCCAAGGTCTATACGCAACTGGGGGAAAATTACCTGGATCGCATCGCCCCCATCGTCCGGTCGGTCATTCTGAATGAGACCAGCGGCTTTTCCGCCCAGGCTCTGTATTCTACCGAGCGTCCGCTGCTCCAGGGCCAAATCCGCGAACGGGTGGCTCTTCTGCTGAAGGAATACGGCATCGAGGTTTTGGATTTTCTGCTGCGGGATGTGGATTTCGATCCTGATTTCGTAGCGGCCATTGAGGCAAAGACCATTGCCGAAAATCAACTGGCGCAAAAGCAATTTGAGATCGAGCAGGCCCGCCAAGATGCCCGCGCCATCATTTCTCAAGCTGAGGCAGAAGCCGGTCAATTGAGAGCCAAAGCACAGGCCCTCACCCAAAATCCGCAGTACCTAGAGGTGGTCAAAGCCGCGGTACTGGGATCCCGTCTGGAAACTTTGATCACCAAATAACTCAACAGGAAATCAATCCTTTTAGCCTGTCCCCAATTTCCTCAGCTCTTCTCACCGACCCTAAAACGGGAGCAGCCGCCATGTATCCAACAGGAGAAGCACCCCACAGCAGAGCCGGTTGGCTAACCGCGGGAGGGATCGCCGTCTTGGCGGCCCTGGGAGTGCTCCGCGCTTGCCTGTACGTCACTTTGCCCGGACATGCCACTGTAGTTTTCAATACCTTTTCCGGGTTGCAGAAGGGGCGGGTGGAACTGCCAGGGGCCATCTTCCGGATCCCAGGGATCGAGACGCCGATCACCTACACCGTGCTCACCCGCGTTTGGGAGTTTACCAACGACCCCGCCTCGGCCAATGCCATCAGCAACGCCATCACCGTGAACACCGCCGATGGGCAAGCCTTTGCCATCGATGTAGCCATTGCCCTCAAGCCCAACCTCGCCACTTTGGACGAGCTGCACGCCAACATCGGCGAGAACTATCTTTCCACGGTGGTGGTGCCGGTGGTGCGCTCCAAAATCCGGGATATCTCCGCCTCTTTCAATTCGGAAGACTTTTACCGGAAAAGCCAGCGGGCTGCCATCGAACAACGAGCGCTGGACTTGATTCGCCAAGAGATGCCCACTGTCAACCGCGATGGCCAAACCCTGCCTCTGGTGCAGGTGGAGGGCCTGTTTCTGGGCAACCCCGATTTCCCACAAGCCTTAAGAGACTCGATTGAACGCAAACAGGTGGCCTCGATTACAGCACAAACGGCGGCAGTGCGGGCGCAAATTCAGGAAAAAGAGACCGAGCGGCTGCTGATCTTGGCGGCGGCCAACCAGCGGGCCATTGAGCTGAAAGGACAAGCGGCAGCGCAGAACGCGCAACTGGCGGATCTGCTGTTCTACGAGAAGCTGCAAGAGCGCATCCAAAACCCGACGGGCTCGCTGCCCCCTTTGCGCATCATCCGCGTCGAGGGAGATGCCACCGTGTTTCTCAATGTGGATCCCCATCAGGCAGCCCTGCAAAGAGGGCAGTAGGTTCAGCAAAGTTGCGGAGTACAGTCTTAAAAACCTGGGTGTAGAGTGTGTCTAGATACGAGGGCTGAGGGATGCCGTTTGAGTTCGTTGACATCCTACCGCCAGGGGTCTGGGCTGGGATCCCTCGTAGAGTTGCGCCGAATCCAACTCAGGGGGAAAGCTCGTACTCGATGCAAGGCTAGGTTTTACCGCCATGAACTCCCGCCTGACTCACACCCCCTTTCCCCGTCTAAACCCGAAGCTGGCGGAGGCGGATCATGTTTTGGTGGTGGACGATCAGGCCAGCAGCCGCCTCTACATCGGTGAGCTGTTGCGGTCGGCCCACTTCCGCGTGAGCGAGGCCACCAACGGCGAAGAGGCTTTGGAGGCTGTGGAGCGGCTTCGGCCAGACTTGGTGCTGTTGGATGTGCTGATGCCGAACATGAGCGGGTTTGATGTCTGCCGACAACTGAAAGCCAATGAGCTGACCCGCCTGATCCCCGTTGTGCTGATTACAGCCCTGACCGACCGCTCCAATCGCCTGATGGGGATGCAGGTGGGGGCCGACGACATTTTGACCAAGCCCTTCGATCACGTGGAGCTGCTGGCGCGGGTACGCTCATCCATCCACCAAAAGCGCTTGAACGAAGACCTGGATCACGCTGCCAGGGTGTTGTTTGCCATTGCCCGCGCTGTGGAGAGCCGGGATCCCACCACGGGTGACCATTGCGAACGCTTGGTGGCCATGGGGGAACAGTTTGGCCGTTACTTGGGGCTGTCTCGTCAACAGATCAAGGCCCTGCGCTGGGGCGGCTACCTGCACGACATCGGCAAAGTCGGGATCCCGGATGCGATTTTGTGCAAGCAGGGCAAGCATACCCCGGAAGAATGGGAGATCATGAAATCCCATGTGTTGATTGGCGAAGACATTTGTCGGGGCTTGCGCACCATGCAGGATGTGCTGCCGATCATCCGCCACCACCACGAGCGTTGGGATGGCAGCGGCTACCCGGATGGGCTGGCAGGCGAAGAGATCCCTCTGTTGGCCCGCGTCTTTCAGGTGATCGACATCTTCGACGCTCTGATCTCCCCTCGCCCCTACAAACCGGCCCTGACCGCCGAACAGGCCCTGGAAGTGCTGCGGGAGGAAACCCGCAAGGGCTGGCGGGATCCGAACTTGGTGCGCGAGTTTTGTGACTTTATGTTTGTTACGGCCTTTAATCTGCTGGAGGCGGGATAGGGGCTAGGGTTCCGGGCCAGGCTGGACAGGCAGCTTTTGGGGTTTGGGCGACGACAACTACTCCGGCCACCGGGATCCCGGCAGCGGCCAACACCTGCTGGGCGGCTTGAACGGTAGAGCCGGTGGTGTAGATGTCATCCACCAGCAACACCGGTGTGGCCGGAACTTGTTTCAGGGCAAAGGCCCCGGCCAAGTTGTGCTGTCGTTGCAGCGGGTTGAGCTCATGTTGAGCCGCTGTGGCCCGCACCCGCACCAGAGCCTCAGGCCAATGTCTCAGACCTGTCCGCTGGCAAAAGGCTTGGCTGATCAAGGCGGCTTGGTTGTAGCCCCGCTGCCGCAGCCGCTCTGCATGCAGAGGGATGGGCACCACCGTGTAGGCCCCAGGGGAGCCTAAAGAGGTGGACTGGCTTTCGACCCAACGGGATCCCAGCCATTCTCCCAAAACCGAGCCAATGCGCCGTTGTCCTTCGTACTTCAGGCAATAGATGGCCCTGCGCAGCGCCCCCCGGTGGATCCCCCAGGCGTAAAGTGGCCAAGGCGAGGTGGTGACTGGCCAAGTGGCAAGGCGCTCCGCCTGCAACCGCCTTTGACAGTCTTGACAGAACACGGCCTTGGCAGGGCGCCGGCAAAGCGGACATGGAGGCACAATCCACCAATCTAACCAGCCCATCGTCTGCTAGGGATCCTTTCTGGTGTGCAGAGTCTCCTAAAAAGCTGAGGCAAGGGGGGAACGAGGCCGAAATTCAGACTCGGCCAGGCTAACAGCCCAGCAGTCCATCCCCAAGTTGACGCTGGGATCCCGCCTTGCTAGGATTCAATATCGCCGGATAATTCAACCGGATAATTTAAAATTTAAGCCGTGACCTTCTCTACCAGCCCATGCCCACCATTCAGCAACTGATCCGTGAGGAGCGCAGCGTTGCCGCTCGCAAGACCAAGTCTCCTGCCCTGAAGGCTTGTCCACAGCGGCGGGGGGTTTGCACCCGAGTGTACACGACAACGCCCAAAAAGCCCAACTCGGCCCTGAGAAAAGTGGCTCGCGTTCGCCTCACTTCCGGCTTTGAGGTCACTGCCTACATTCCTGGCATCGGCCACAACCTGCAGGAGCACTCTGTGGTCATGATTCGCGGTGGGCGGGTTAAGGATTTGCCCGGCGTGCGTTACCACATTATCCGGGGCACCCTCGACGCTGCAGGGGTCAAAGACCGCAAGCAAGGCCGCTCCAAATACGGGGCGAAACGGCCCAAGCCGGGCCAAGCTCCAGCCGCCGCTGGCAAGAAAAAATAGCTTTGCCCTCACCCTCAACCCTCCATATCCCACTCGTCATCTTTCTTTCTGCCATCCCCATCTGAACAAGCAACCCAGCTCCTATGTCTCGCCGCAACCGTGCCCCTCGTCGTGATGTGCCCCCGGATCCCAAGTATGGGAGCCGTCTGGTTACCATGCTGATCCGCAAGTTGATGATGAGGGGTAAGGCATCCCTGGCTGCCAGGATCCTCTATGAAGCTCTGGACATTGTGCGGGAGCGCACTGGCCAAGACCCACTGCCCTTGCTGGAAAATGCTGTTCGCAACGCCACCCCACTGGTGGAGGTGAAAGCCCGCCGGGTGGGCGGAGCCACTTATCAGGTGCCTGTGGAGGTGAGAGGAGAACGGGGCACTTCCCTAGCGCTGCGCTGGTTGGTGACCTTTTCGCGCACTCGTCCAGGTCGCACCATGGCCGCCAAGTTGGCCAATGAGCTGATCGATGCAGCCAACGAAACCGGCAGCGCCATTCGGCGGCGAGAAGAGGTGCATCGCATGGCCGAGGCCAACAAAGCCTTTGCCCACTACCGCTACTGAATTAGCCTGGCGGAGCAGTGGAGACTTTTGGGATCCCTGTTCTGCCCAGCCCGAGTTCCAGCGAGGTGGAGAAAAATCGGCAAAAAAGATTAGAATTGTAAAGGATTTTTTAGTTTGCCCAAGTCGCAGGGCGACGAGGATTGGGAGGTTGACGTGGCACGCACAGTTCCCCTAGAACGAGTCCGAAACATCGGCATCGCGGCTCACATCGATGCTGGCAAGACCACGACCACAGAGCGGATTCTCTTCTACTCCGGTCTGGTGCACAAAATTGGCGAAGTTCACGACGGAACTGCGGTCACCGATTGGATGGCCCAGGAGCGGGAGCGGGGCATCACCATCACCGCTGCGGCCATCACCACCCGTTGGACTAAGCGGGATCCCGCAAATCCTTCCCAGCCCCTCTCCGGCGCACCGGAGTACACCATCAACATCATCGATACTCCTGGGCACGTCGATTTCACCATTGAAGTTGAGCGCTCCATGCGGGTGCTGGATGGGGTGATCGCCGTCTTTGACTCGGTGGGCGGCGTGCAACCTCAGTCTGAGACCGTCTGGCGGCAAGCCAATCGTTACAATGTGCCCCGCATTGCCTTCGTCAACAAAATGGATCGCATGGGGGCCAATTTCCTCAAGGTTTACAACCAGATCCGGGAGCGCCTCAAGGCCAATGCTGTGCCCATCCAACTGCCCATCGGTGCCGAAGACGGGTTTTGCGGCATTGTTGACTTGGTGCGGATGCAAGCCCGCATTTATATGGATGAGATCGGCAAAGACATTCGTCCGGCCCCCATCCCTGAGGAGATGAAAGATCTCGTGGCAGAGTATCGGGCCAAGCTGGTGGAAGCAGTGGCCGAGACGGACGAGGCTCTGATGGAGAAGTACTTCGCCGAAGAAGATCTGAGCGAAGCCGACTTGATGGCGGGTCTGCGCAAAGGCACGATCAGCGGCCAGATTGTGCCGATGCTGTGTGGCTCTGCCTTCAAGAACAAGGGAGTCCAGATGCTGCTGGATGCGGTGGTGGATTACCTACCCTCGCCTGTGGATATTCCGGCCATCAAGGGGGTGCTGCCAGATGGCTCAGAAGTGTCCCGCCGTGCCAGCGACGATGAGCCCTTCTCCGCCCTGGCCTTCAAGTTGATGAGTGATAAGTACGGGGATCTCACCTTTATTCGCGTCTACTCGGGGGTGTTGACCAAAGGTACTTATGTGCTCAACTCCACCAAGAACAAGAAGGAGCGAATTTCGCGGTTGGTGGTGCTGAAGGCCGATGAACGCTTGGACGTGGATGAGCTGCGGGCAGGAGATCTGGGAGCTGTGGTGGGCCTCAAGGACACCACCACCGGAGACACCCTCTGCGACGAAAATGCGCCGGTGATCCTGGAGTCTCTGTTTATCCCAGAGCCGGTGATCTCAGTAGCGGTAGAACCCAAAACCAAAGCCGATATCGATAAGCTCTCCAAGGCCCTGCAGGCCCTGGCCAAGGAGGATCCCACCTTCCGCGTGTCTGTGGATCCCGAGACCAATCAAACCATCATCTCTGGGATGGGCGAGCTGCACCTGGAGATCTTGGTGGATCGGATGCTGCGGGAGTTCAACGTAGAAGCCAATGTTGGCAACCCACAGGTGGCCTACCGCGAAACCATTCGCAAGCCGGTCAGCCGCGTGGAAGGCAAGTTTGTTCGCCAGAGCGGTGGCCGCGGCCAGTACGGCCATGTGGTTATCGACCTAGAGCCGGCGGAGCCGGGTACAGGGTTTGAGTTCGTTTCCAAAATTGTGGGTGGCGTTGTGCCCAAGGAATACATTGGGCCGGCTGAGCAAGGGATCCGAGAAGCCTGCGAATCCGGTGTGCTGGCGGGCTATCCCCTGATTGACATCCGCGCCACCCTGGTGGATGGCTCCTACCACGAGGTGGACTCCAGCGAAATGGCCTTCAAGATCGCCGGTTCGATGGCTCTGAAGGAGGCTGCTCGCAGGGCAAGCCCTACCCTGCTGGAGCCGATGATGAAGGTCGAGGTGGAAGTCCCTGAAGCCTTTGTGGGGGATGTCATCGGGGACATCAACGCCCGCCGCGGCCAGATGGAGGGGATGAATACAGAAGGCGGCATTACCAAAGTCAATGCCAAAGTTCCCTTGGCGGAGATGTTTGGCTATGCCACCGACATTCGCTCCAAGACCCAGGGTCGAGGCACCTTCACGATGGAGTTCAGCCACTACGAGGAAGTTCCTCGCAGTATCGCCGAAGCCATCATTGCCAAAAACAAAGGAAATGAGTAGCTGACTGAAACCAAAAAGGAAGTGACGATTCATGGCACGCGCTAAGTTTGAACGCACCAAACCCCATGTCAACGTTGGCACCATCGGCCATGTTGACCACGGCAAGACCACCCTGACGGCTGCCATCACCACCACCTTGGCTGCTTTGGGTCAGGCCACAGCCAAAAGGTACGATGAGATCGACGCAGCGCCAGAGGAAAAAGCTCGCGGCATTACCATCAACACCGCCCACGTCGAGTATCAGACTGCCAACCGTCACTACGCCCACGTGGATTGTCCCGGCCACGCCGACTACGTGAAGAACATGATCACAGGCGCGGCTCAGATGGATGGGGCCATCTTGGTGGTGTCTGCAGCTGATGGTCCCATGCCCCAAACACGGGAGCACATCCTGTTGGCCCGTCAGGTAGGGGTGCCCAGCTTGGTGGTCTTCCTAAACAAAGAAGACATGGTGGATGATCCAGAGTTGCTGGAGTTGGTGGAGCTGGAAGTGCGGGAGCTCCTCTCCAAATACGACTTCCCCGGCGACGACATCCCCATCATTAGAGGATCGGCGCTGAAAGCTCTGGAACGGATGACTGCCAACCCCAAAACCCAGCGGGGCGAAGATCCTTGGGTGGACAAAATCTATGAGCTGATGGATGCGGTAGACTCCTACATTCCCACGCCGGAGCGGGATGTGGACAAGCCCTTCCTGATGGCTGTGGAGGATGTCTTCTCGATTACTGGTCGGGGCACGGTGGCCACGGGCCGGATCGAGCGGGGCCGCATCAAAGTGGGCGAAACGGTGGAATTGGTGGGCCTGCGAGAAACTCGCTCCACCACCGTTACCGGCCTGGAGATGTTCCAGAAAACCCTCGACGAAGGGATTGCCGGCGACAACGTTGGTGTGCTGTTGCGGGGCATTCAGAAGAACGAAGTGGAGCGCGGCATGGTGCTGGCCAAGCCCAAGACCATTACTCCTCACACCAGCTTCGAGTCTGAGGTGTATGTCCTCAAGAAAGAAGAAGGAGGTCGCCACACGCCGTTCTTCGCCGGCTATCGTCCCCAATTCTACGTGCGCACCACCGATGTAACCGGCACCATCTCTTCCTTTACGGCTGATGACGGATCCCAGCCGGAGATGGTGATGCCCGGCGACCGCGTCAGGATGACGGTGGAGCTGATTCAGCCCATCGCCATCGAGCAGGGGATGCGCTTTGCCATTCGCGAGGGTGGCCGTACCGTCGGAGCGGGTGTTGTCTCCAAGATCCTGAAGTAAGCTGCTTTTTCTCGGCAGGGATTGAGTGCTGGCGGCCCCAGACCAACTCAGTTGCGATAGTGGCGCGGAGCACTTTCCCTGCTGACCTTTTCGAGTCCACCGTTCTCTGGATTGCTCTCCGGCCATGCCTACTTTGACCCAACAAAAAATTCGTATCCGCCTGAAGGCTTACGATCATCGGCTGCTGGATACTTCCTGCGACAAAATCGTGGATACGGCTCGTCGTACCGACGCCGTGCCGGTTGGCCCGATTCCTTTGCCTACTCGGCGCCGCATCTACTGTGTGCTGCGCTCCCCCCACACCGACAAGGACTCGCGGGAACATTTTGAAACCCGCACCCACCGGCGCATTATCGACATCTATTCCCCCTCTTCCAAAACCATCGATGCTCTCATGAAGCTGGATCTGCCGGCAGGGGTAGATATCGAGGTGAAGCTGTGATGGATCTGCAGGGATCCCCCGCTTTCGCAGTCATTTCGTAGAGCTTGGATGAGGGCAGCAGCGGGTGACAACATCGGTTGATCCGGTCGATCGCGATAGTGGTGCAGACCCCTCTCAGGGGTTGGCAACTCCAGGAGCGGCCCAATCCCCCATCCCGGTTTTGGTGGTGGGGGCCCTGGGCAAAATGGGGCGGGAGGTGGTGCGGGCCGTTGCCCAGACGCCCGACATGACCCTAGTGGGGGCAGTAGCCCGCTCGCAATTGGGCTCGGATATTGGCGAGGTGCTGGGCCTGGGATCCCTGGGGGTGGAGATTACCGACGACCTGCCGGGGCAGTTGCTGAGGTTGTCGCAGCGGAGCAGCCGCGGCGTGATGGTGGATTTTACCCATCCTCGGTCGGCCTTTGAACATGTTCGCTCGGCCATTGCCTTTGGCGTGCGCCCGGTGGTGGGGACGACGGGCCTGACGCCGGAGCAGGTGGAGCGGCTGCGGGATCTGGCGGACAAGTCGGGTGTGGGCTGTTTAATCGCGCCCAATTTTGCCATCGGCATGATTTTGCTGCAGCAGATGGCCCTGCAGGCGGCCCAGTATTTTGACCACGTTGAGATCATCGAGCTGCACCACAACCGCAAAGCGGATGCCCCCAGCGGCACGGCTCTACAGACGGCACAACGGCTGGGACAATTGGGCAAAACCTTTAACCCGCCCGTTCGCGACAGCGGGACGGAGTCCTCAGTGGAAGAAAAAGAGCTGATCCCCGGTGCGCGGGGAGGGATCCCCGGCCCCAACATCCCCATTCACAGCGTTCGTCTGCCGGGGTTGATTGCCCACCAGGAGGTCATCTTTGGTGGGATGGGGCAAACCCTCACGTTGAGACACGACACCACGGATCGGATAGCTTTTATGCCGGGAGTGATCCTGGGGATCCGCAAGGTGCTGCAGCTCAAAGGTTTGGTCTACGGGCTGGAGCAAGTGTTGAGCTAGCCGGTCAGGGGAGGGATCCCGGCCTCATCCAGAATGCGGGGGATGAGGTGCTCGGCTTTGACGGCCATCAGATGCACCCCATGGCAGATCTGGCGGGCCTGACGCACCTGTTCGGCGGCAATGCGGATCCCTTCTTCGAGGGGGTGGGCGGCGTTGGCCAGCCGCCGGATGATCCCGTCTGGGATCTTCACTCCTGGCAGGTTGCGGTTGATAAACTCGGCATTTTTGGCCGATTTGAGCAAAAAGATGCCGGCCAAAATGGGCTTGCCGGCGGGACGGCCCAACTTATCCATGAAGCGCTCCAGTTGCTCAAAGTCGGTAACCATCTGGCTTTGGAAAAATTGGGCCCCGTTTTCCAGCTTGCGGTGGAAGCGCCGCTCCAGGCCGGAAAAGCTGCCCGATTGGGGTTCTACCGCTGCCCCTGCCAACAGATGCGTGCCCCCATCCGGGAGAGGTTTGCCATTGCAATCTAGGCCGTTGTTCAGCCGTTGGATAAGCTGCAGCAGGCGCACCGATTCCAGATCGAACACGGCGCGGGCATCGGGGCAATCGCCGATGTGGATGGGATCCCCGGTGAGGGCCAACACATTGCGCAGGCCGAGAGCTGAGGCCCCCAACAGATCCCCCTGGAGGGCCAGGCGGTTGCGATCTCGACAGGCCAACTGCAGGATCGGTTCAACACCCGCCTGATGCAACAGCACCGAGGCCGCCAACGGGCTCATGCGGGCCATGGCTCGGTTGGAGTCCGTGATGTTGATGGCATGCACCCGCCCCTTGAGCTGCTGGGCCAAAGACAGCAGGGTGCTGGTGTCGGATCCCTTGGGGGGGGTAATCTCGGCGGTGAGCAGAAATTCCCCCCGCTGGATGGCCTGGGCGAAGCGGGACAGGGGAGGTGATGAGGGGATCAGGGCCACAATTCCTGAAGGAAAGGTAAAACGGCTGGCTTATTATCGACTTTTCCGGGAGGTTTTTCCAGACAGGGCGCCCTTTCTCAGAGCTTGGGCGAGGGAAGGGGGCTGGGCGGGGGCTGCACCCGCATTTCCCCCAGCCATATCTGGGGATCCCCCTGTTGCAGATGCTGCCGCCAATCTTGTGCGGCTGCAGGAGGGATCCCGTCCGGGCTTAAAGTCCAGCTCCAGCCGATCACCTGAGGCCAGCGCTGCGCCTCCAGACCTTCCAGCAGCGGTTGAGAGGTTGCTGAGCCCGGAGCCGGCCCGCGGATCACCACAGGCACTTCCGGGTTGAGGGCCTCAAGGCGGCGGTACAGCGGTTCAAAAGCGGCGGGATCCCCCGTTACCTGTAGGCTCAGCCAGTCCATCCCAGGGAAGTTAGCCCAGGCGGACACGGCCTCTGCATCTTCTCCGTCCAGCTCCACCACCCAGAGCAAATTGGCCGGGGACTCCGTCCCGCTAACGCGAACAGAGCGCAGGGTTTGCATCAGGTGTTGGTAGGCCCGTTGTTGCAGGGAGGACTCCGCACCGCTACCGCGAACGGGATCCCCGTCGCCAACAACGACGGCCAGGATGATGGGGGTGGCAAAGCGCTGGATCCCGCGGGCCCAAGAGCGCAAGGTCTCATCGTGATCCCCATTGGCCAAGGCAGAAAGTTGGGCTGGATCTAGCCGCAGGCGCAGGTAGGGGACTGAGCCGCTTTCCCGCAGGCGACTGGCCAACTGCTGTGGAAAGTCCTGGCGGGGATCCCAGAGGTGATCCACGGCTGCCCAGGCGGGGGGTTGACCGATGGCCTGGCGATAGGCGAGGAGTTGATCCCAAGTGGGAATGCCCGGCCAAGCGACCCCGTGATACAGCCGACCCGGAGGTGGCGGCAGCGGCCTACCCCGCAGAAAGGGGGCGGAATCGGGTGGGATTGGCGAGGTGAGAACAACCTCCAGCCGCAGCGGCGGCAAGACCTCACCGGCAGGGGGATGCGGCAGGGAGAAAGGGAGGATCCAACTGCGCTCCTGGAACTGGCCTCGGATGATCTGCTGAGGGTG
>NZ_JANSHW010000011.1:0-2017 GCF_047461815.1 Synechococcus sp. R6-10 | reverse complement strand
GTGCGGGGATCATCCCGGATCTTATGGGGAGGACGACCGGTGAGGGCTTGGATGGCCAGCACCCCTACGGAGTACAGGTCGCTGCAGGGCTGGGGCTTGCCGTTGAGCTGTTCGGGCGCCATGTAGCCAACCGAGCCAATCACCGTCGCCAACTGGGTTTGGCCGGGGGCATGGCTGACCAACCGCCCCACTTCCTTGACTGCCCCAAAGTCGATCAACACCAACTTGCCATCGGCATCGCGGCGCATCAGGTTGGCCGGCTTGATATCCCGATGGACGATCTGGTGGGCGTGTACATGGCGCAGGATCTCCAAAATATCCCACAACAGTTTCAAAACCTCGGCCTCGCTCAGCGGCTTGCCCGGGATCAGCTCCTGGCTGAGATCATGCCCGGCAACAAACTCTTGCACCAAGTAAAAATCCTGATCCTGCTCGAAGTGGGCCAAAAGGCGGGGCACCTGGTCGAAGTGGTTGAGCCGGTTGAGAACCTTGGCTTCCCGTTCAAAGAGCTTGCGAGCCGTGGCCAACGTATAGGGATCCGTGGAGAGGGGGCGAAGGCGCTTGACGACGCAAGGGCTATCGAAGGTGTCTTGATCCACCGCCTTGTAGGTTACGCCAAACCCTCCTTCCCCGAGGGGATGGAGAATGCGATAGCGTCCCCTGAGCACACTTCCCGCTCTGATCTTGTCTTCCATAGCCAAGCCAGTCGCCTGAGCGGAGCAGCCTTTTGCCACTACGAGCTGGCTCGATTCTGCCACAGGCCGACGCCCTTGGGCGGAGCAACCCACAGCTCCTATCCAGGGTCTTTTTCTGCTTTTTCTTTTCGCGATCTTCAATGTCTGTAACAATTCAGTCAGAGAGAAACCGCGATCTGACCTCGCCGCTCTTCAAAATCGCTGATCAGCAGTCTCACCTCGATCTGCCATTCCCCCGCCAGGGCCAGAGGCACATTTTCCACCACAAATTGGCCAGGCCTATCCGGCGCTACAGTACGGCGTAGAGGGGGGATCCCCTGTTCTGGCAGGGAAAACCCAAGGGTCAATTCCTGAGCCGGGATCCCTTTCACTTCAACTTGGATCTGGTTTTCTCCGGGACGACAGGGCAGAATCCTCAGGTGCAGGCTGCCTTCCGGCCAGTTCAAGCTCTCTTCACAACTGGTCTGCCAACCTGATTCCAGGGGGGATCCCATGCCCTGCCTCCCATGACTGGGGGGAGCCTGGGCCACCAGGAAGCTGGTCAAGGCCAGCACCAGAATCAGCCCCACCAACTCCAGGCGGACGATCCGGCGCAGCGACCGGCCCACCGTCTGCCCACCCTGTTGCAATGCCGGCACCAGCCGAAACTTGTTGTGGGCGCCCAACCCCACCATCATCAGCACCAGCAGCAGCTTGGCCCAGAGATACTGCCCATACGGATGATCCCAGTCCCAGCCGCGGTGGATCCCACCCATCCCCACCCCTGCCAGGATCAGTCCGGGCACTGCCCAGGTGGCCACGTCAGAAAACCGTTGGATGATGCCTACAGATGGGTAGGGAGCAGATTCCTTGCCCAGCAGGCGCTCCAGCCCCCACAACCCTCCCAACCAGAAAGCTGAACCGGCCAGATGCAGCCCCAGCAGCGCCATTGTCCCCATCGGATGCTCACTGGTGAGAGCATGGCCAATGGGCAAAAAGGAGCCGAGCACCAACACCGACCCCATACCGCTGGCCCAGACGGCACCTCCCTCACAGGCCCAGATCAGGATCCCTAGCCCCACCAGCCGCAGCCCTGTACCCCAACCGTAGGGAGAAAGCATCACACGCAGCAGCTCTCGCCCATTAAAGTAAGGGTAGAGCTGGGCCAAATGCAGACTGAAGGCCACCACGGTCAAGCTGAGGGTGATCCAAGCTGTCGCAAAAGCCCAAGATAAGGGCTCCGCCCCGCTGACGCGATCAGAATCGGCAAAACTGCTCCGCTGCCCCCGCAACAGTCGCCACCAGCCCAGCACCCCCACCACAAAGAGGCTGCCCAAGTAGAT
>NZ_JANSHW010000010.1:0-5130 GCF_047461815.1 Synechococcus sp. R6-10 | reverse complement strand
CGGCGAATCTACTGGCAGGGCGACCTGCTGGCAACCTAGCTCGGTGCCAGGCCCACCACCCTAACCCAATCAAGAGGAACCCAATCAATAGGGGGGGTGGCTTCCGTCAAGCCTCTCTACCTGAAAGCTGACACCATTGGGTGAAGGCAAGCTAGTGAGGTAACAGTTTTGTCGACCATTAGCTTGCCATGTTACCTGCTTTACACCAGTTGGCTCGTTCTGCCAGAGCGGTCTTCGTGTACGGCATGGGAGAGGGGGGGATGTAATCCAACTTCACGATCCCTATCCGTAGTTACTCTTGGCATCTATCGACATCTAGCAGCAGCAGTGAGCTTGCAGTCGGGGTTACGAGGGATCCTCAGCCCACAGGTGATCGACGAACCGAGGGGAGTGGGAGAATCCCTGGCGGACACGGAGGCTTTGATCCAGGTTTGGCATGGACGCGGGGAGGGGCAAATTTACATCTGGGTCAGGTTCCATGCTCCTTATTCTGGCCATCCTGAGAGTTTTGTCCAGGGATCCGCTCTAGCCCAAAGGTATGGAGTGAGGCTGCACACCCACTTGGCGGAAACTCGCCGGGGAGTGGAAACTCTACAGGCTCGCTATGGATTGACCCCGGTGCAGTGTTTGAAACGCTGGGGATCCCTGAGTGCTCAGACCTTGGCCGCCCACTGTGTGCATGTGGGGGCTGAAGAAATCGAATCGAGGAGATGCGGTTGGCGGTGTTTCTGCAGCGGTTGGGATCGGGGGATGGAGCTGCTCTGTCGGCGCAACAGGCTTTGTGGATGGCTACACAAGGCAGTGCCGCCTGTCTGGGGTCTGGAAGGGGAAATCGGCAGCTTGGAGGTGGGCAAAAAAGCGGATTTGATCTTGCTGGATTTGCGCGTGGGCACCGCTAACCGCTATGCCAAAAAGCTCGCCACCTGCTTGTGAGAACCTGTGGGCTGCATTTTGACCGTGACTCTATTGCACAGCTCAAAGCGGCCCTCGTCGGGCATATGCTCGAAGAATGTGTTAGGCGTCAGAGGAGCAGCGACAGCCTGGATCACAGATATAACCCCTGGTCATTCGTCAGTGGTGCGGAGCGCATTGGGGGCATCCTAACCCCGCCAGCGGGCTTTTGGAGCATCCTGTGAATAGCTCTCAGGGTGCTTGCACGGGCGGTGGGTTGTTGCGCAAAAACGGCTGTACGGCTACAAATCCCAACCCAAACGATCCAATGACTAAGACGACTGCAGCGGCCATCCAAAGTACGGCAGAGCCCTGGGATCCGTGATGTTGCTCCCGTACCCGCTGATAAATGCCGGTGGAATAGGCTGAGGAGTCTGCCTCGCCGAGATAGGGATCCGGGCCGCCCCTATCCTGCATCAACTCGTCCAGGGAAGGAACCTGGTAGCCAGTGCGGGGGTAGGGCTCGGCAGAGGTGTGGGTGGAAGGGTGGCGAAGGGAATCAAAGGAGGACGGGGCAAAGCCGTTGGATGAGAAGGAGGGGGTCTCGTTGCGGGCCTGTCGGCGCTTGAGGCGATTCAAAAAATCGTAGCTGGGAGGGGCTTCCGGTTGGCCGGGATTGGCAGTCGGGCTGTTCTGTTGGAAAGAGGCTTCAGAAGCTGCAGCAACTTGGGCAGCCTGGCCATTTGCGTCAGCAAGCCGTAGGCTGATTTGCTGCAGGCGCTTCAGGGTGTGGCCCAATTGCCCCTGGAACTCTCGGGTGATGGCAGCGAGCTCTCCAGACAACTGCTGATGCAGAGCGCGCAGGTGCTGGTTTTCCGAGGAAAGCAGGCTTACCTGCTGACGGGCAGACTCCAACTCTTCGGCCACTTGTTGATACACCTGAATCGGCACCACCCCTGGCCCCGTCTCCATTGCGGCAGGGGAGCGAAAGCCACTGGGGTTACTGTTGCTGTTGCGAGCGCCAGAGGGGCTAGAACCCCGAAAACCGTATTGCATAAATTGGGATCGACTCGGAAGGACAGGGGGCTGGGACAGCTTGACACAGAGGGATCCAAGATATCAGGGATCTCCAAGGATAGTGCTGAACACCGGCAACCTAAAGGTGTGCAGCTCTAGCTTTAGTGTAAGCCGCGATTGCTACCCCAAGCATACCGCTAAGCCTTTGGAATGGGCGATCCCTTCACAGTAATTTTTCCGGCCCACAAGCGCCACTTCTCCGCTGCTCCCAGGTTGCGCTGTCGTTCCCACGTCACGAATACTCCCCCACCAAGTCTGGAGAACCAGGAGATTCGGAATTTGAGGCAGAGGAGTCCTGCAGCAGCCGCTCCAGATCCCGTCGCAGAGGTGGTTCCAACTGTTCCAGCTCATTGACAAAGTCTTTTATACCCTGAAACTGGCGATAAACGGAGGCAAAGCGCACGTAGGCCACCTCACTTAGGTGTTGCAGGCGCTCCAGCACCATCTCGCCGATGCGCAGGCTGGTTACCTCTTGGGCATCTTCCAATTGCAGCTTTTCTTCGATCTCATTGACCAGCTCTTCCATCTGTCTGACGGTGACGGGGGTTTTTTGGCAGGCACGCATCACCCCTTGCAGGATCTTGTTGCGGTTGAAACTTTCGCGGGATCCATCCCGTTTAATGACCATGATGGGCATGAACTCGATGCGCTCATAGGTGGTGAAGCGGTAGCCACAGGACATGCATTCTCGCCGCCGCCGCACACTCTGGCCACCTTCTGCCGAACGAGATTCCAAAACTCGGATTTCTTGTTTGCTGCAGCGGGGACATTTCATGGCTTGCAGTCCTTACAAAGCGACAGGTGGGTAGGAGGGTGCCTCAATTTTACCGGATGCTTAATCTTCTGGTGCTTAGACAGATTGCAAATGAGATGGACTCTGTTCGTCGAGTGCAGATTGCAAGGGATCCCACCAAGCAGCGGCTTGCGCCTGGATCTGGGCCTTCAGCTCCGGTTCCATGCGATCCAAATGGATCAATACCCATTTCATTCTGCCCAAGGGGGCTAAGAGGGATCGCTGACGCAACAGGAAGTCCCAATACAACGTATTGATGGGGCAGGCTTGTTTGCCAACCTTTTCGCTGGGATTGTAGCGGCAATGGCGGCAGTAGTCACTCATTTTGCGGATGTACTGAGCAGAGGCGGCATAGGGTTTGGTGGAGAGCATGCCCCCATCGGCAAAAAGGCCCATGCCGATGACGTTGGGCTGCATCACCCAGTCGTAGCTGTCGATAAACACATCCTGAAACCACGCTTCTACTGCCTGGGGCTGAATGCCACTGATGAGGGCGAAATTGCTGAGCACCATTAGCCGCTGGATGTGGTGGGCATAACCATGACGGCGAATTTGATCCAGGGTGTGCTGCAGACAGGCCATGTCGGTTTTGCCCGTCCAAAAAAACTCTGGCAGGGGTCGCTGGTGGCCAAAAAAGTTGTTCTGGGCATAGCCGTTGGGCATTTGGTATTCGTAGAAGCCGCGCATGTACTCCCGCCAGCCCAGGATCTGGCGGATGAAGCCTTCGGCGGAGGGCAGGGGGATCCCGCCGCGATGGTAGGCTTGTTCGACGGCAGCGATGACTTCGTGGGGGGTGAGCAGGCCCAGATTAAGGTAAGGGGAAAGCAGGGAGTGGTAGAGAAAGTCTTCCCCAGTTTGCATGGCGTCTTGCCAAGGGCCGAAGTGGGGCAGGCGCTCGTGGATGAAGTGATCAAGCACTTGCAGGGCTTGGGCGCGGGTGACGGCCCAGCCAAATCCTTCTAGAGATCCGAAGTGATGGCCGTAGTGTTGCTTAACTTTTGTGATCACGGCCTGGGTGATGGCGTCGGGGGGGAAGGTGAGGGGCTGGGGGTAGCGCATTCCGGGTTTGGGAGGATGGCGGTTCTCCCGGTCGTAGTTCCAGCGCCCGCCCAGGGGCTTGGGGCCGTCCATGAGAATGCGAAAGCGTTTGCGCCCTTCGCGGTAAAAGTCTTCCAGGAGCAGGCGCTTGCGACCTGAGGCCCAGTCGATAAATTGACGAGTACTCCAGAGGAAGTGGTTGTTTTCCAAGATCAGGAGGGGGCAAGGGAGGGTGGATCTCAGCTTTTCTATTTCATCTCGGACGGGAATATCGGCGGGCTGCATGAGGCGGATCTGCTGCAGTTGATGCTGCTTGGCCCAGGTTTGCAGCGGCTCGGCATAGCTGTCGGCTTCCACGTAGGTGACTGGGTAGCCCCGCTGTTGCAGTTCTTGGGCAAAGTGGCGCATGGCCGACCAGACCAGCACCAATTTCTGCTGGTGGTGGTTGCGGGAGCTGGCCCAGGTGTGGGATTCGATGAGAATGACCGGAACTCGGTCTGGGGATAGGGTTGATAGGGAAGCGAGGGCGGATTGCTGTGGGTGGAGTTGATCCGCAAGGATCCAAACCCCTTCTGGGCCGGCAGATGGAGCGATCATGGGATGCTGAAGCTCTCGGTCTATGGGAGGAGCGCTGAGAATGACACAGGTTGAGTTTAGCTCTGGGGGGCAAGGCCAGGTGGCAGTTGCAAGGGATCCCAATGTCTGCTGAATCTCTGCGGATTGTTTTCAAAGCATGAACGGTACAGACGAGGAGAGAGAGACATTGCCGGAGAGACCCCACAGGCCGGGGATCCCTTTCCTGCGGTGGTGGGCCGGGCTGGGGATGGTGGCCCTGCTGCTGCTGGTGATCTGGAATTGGACGGATCCCTTGCCGCCGGCGTGGGATGAGGCGCAGCATTTGTTGCAGGCGCAGGCGTTTGGGCTTCACCTGGGACGGTTTCGCTGGGATGGGCTGTGGGGGCAGCAGTTTTTGCATTTGAACCAGCGCTACCCCCCTTTGGCCTATTGGCTGGGGATCCCCTTGGCGGCTCTGCATCCCTTCAGCCGGGCGGACGGGCAGTTGCTCAACTTGGGGTTGCTGGGGGTGCTGGTTCTGGCAACGCAGCGGCTGGGACAGCGGGTCTATCGCTCTGGGGAAGTGGGCTGGCTGGCGGCGGCGTTGGTGCTCCTCTATCCGGGGATCACGGCTTTGGCCCACGTGTACATGTTGGAGTTGCCGCTGGTGGTGGCGGTGACGCTGGCGTTTTGGGCGCTGTGGGCCTATGGGGAGAAGCCTTCCTGGTGGGGGGCGGTGGGGGTGGGGGCGGGGGTGGCGGCGGTGCTGCTCACCA
>NZ_JANSHW010000009.1:0-7347 GCF_047461815.1 Synechococcus sp. R6-10 | reverse complement strand
TCGTCTGAACCCCGGGGATAGCACCTATATCCACATCGAGTTCGACCTCACCCCCAGCGAATTCATCACCTGGGATCGGGGCTTTGACGCCGCCACTGGCCAACAAACCTGGGGATCCCGCGCCGGACCCTACCGTTACCAAAAAGGGATCCCACCGGCCTCTTCCCCTCGCCCTTGGGGAGAGAGGGACAGGGGGTGAGGGCCAGAAAACAGTCAGGGGAACAAAAAAGGCAACAGATCTCGAAATCCTTTGCGCAGCCTGAGCAAAAAGATCAGCCGTTCCACTTCGGGGGAGACGGATCCGGTTTCGGGCCGAGCTGCCAAGGCTTCCTGGAGTTCCAGAGCCTCGGCGGCGGCGAGGGGCTGATTATCGACCGGAGAGCGAGCCCGCAAGTCGGGCTGGGCCCGCAACACCTCTTCCGGGATCTCATCGGCAGGGGGCAGTGCCCAAGCTTCCGGCCAAAGCAGCAGCAGACCCGCGCAGCAGCCCAGTCCTGCACTCCAGAGCCGTTGGCCCATCCGACCGGTTCTCCTAGCGTTGTCCACTGAACTCCACCCCTTGAAGGGATCCCTCCCAACCTTTCCCAACCCCTCGACCTGTTGCTGGGGGAAAGGGGGGGATCCCTTTAGCTGGCCATGGCTTCCGAGCGCTCTTGGATCACCCGATCTACTATGCCGTATGCCTGAGCTTCCGTGGCCGAGAGGTAAAAGTCTCGCTCCACATCCCGCTCGATTTTCTCCAGCGGCTGGCCGGTGGTTTGCGCCAAGATCTCGTTCATGCGCCGTTTGACCCGCAGCGTTTCGCGGGCGCGAATTTCAATGTCGCTGGCTTGGCCTTGGATTGTGCCCAGGGAAGGTTGGTGAAGCATGATACGGGAGTGGGGCAGGGCAAACCGTTTTCCCTTAGTGCCGGCAGCCAGCAAAAAGGCTCCCATCGAAGCCGCTTGGCCCACGCAAACCGTAACGATATCTGGCTTGATGTGGTTCATGGTGTCGTAGATGGCCATGCCCGCCGTCACAGAGCCACCGGGAGAATTGATGTACATCACAATGTCCTTTTGCGGATCCTGCGAGTTGAGGTAGAGCATCACCCCCACGATGGTATTGGCCAAGCTATCGTCAATGGGCTCGCCGATAAACAAAATCCGCTCTTGGTACAGGCGATCGTCAAGGCTAATCCACTGGCTATAGGGCTCGCCGGGCAAACGGTAGGGAACCCGAGGCACTCCAATCGGCATAAGTTTCTCCTGGCAAAGTATGAAACACAGAACGACGCGCTTGTAAGATATCTTCCGCGCTCAAATCCAGCTGGGGCAAAACCGAGGAAACAATGCGTCCAGATCCAGTTTTGACCTCGCCTTCGTATTCTCCGCCAACCCAGCGCACCGCGGAAACGGACTGCTTGGCTGGATCCACAATCCAGTATTCCGGGATCCCACGGGCAGCATAATCTTTGCGCTTGTCTTGATCATCGCGTTTTTCATGGTCCACTCCGGGGCAAACCACCTCCTCCACCAGCAGCGGCGGGGGCATGGGCAGCCCAATGGTTCCGCGACCGTTTCCCAGCAAGCTCACATAGCGGGATGCAAAGCCATCACCTCTGGATTGCGCAACCGAGCCTTGGCTGCGGGCACTTCGACCTCAACTTGGCCCAAGCTCAGGCGTTGGATGGGCAAAAACTTGGGCAATTCCGCAACCAGAAACAGCTCAATGAGGGTGTTCATACGCTCCTCGGCTTCCCGAATGGACCCGTCTTCAGGTTCAACCCGTCCTTCATAAAGCCCGTCCGTGAGGTGGAGGTACTCCTCCGCTGTTAAAGGCTGTACGGGAACTTGAACCATGGACGGATCCCTCTGCTTTAGTTTTTGGCTGCTGCCAACTTCGGCACGCCTTTGGAACTGGTCAGCACCTGATCGATGAGGCCGTAGGCTTTGGCTTCCTCTGGTGTCATGAAAAATAGCCGCTCCGTGTCCTTCTTGATGCGCTCCATAGGCTGGCCCGTGCTGCGGGACAGTTGCTCCAGCATCATGTTGCGCAAAGTCAGAATCTCGCGGGTGCGAATTTCGATGTCGCTGGCCTGTCCACGGGTGCCCCCATAGGGCTGGTGGAGCACGATCGTGGCATTGGGCAGACTGGCCCGAAATCCTTTGGCTCCTGCTGCCAATAACATGGCCGCCATCCCAATGGCATTGCCGATGCAGATAGTATGCACAGGCGGCTTGATGTAGTTCATGGTGTCCAGAATGGCAAAGGCCGCTGTGTCGTAGTTATAGGTGCCCGTCGAGTTGATGTACATCTTGATCGGCTTTTCCCGATCCTCGTACTGCAGATACAGCAGTTGCTCGATGATCAGCTTGGTGACGTTGGCATTCGACTCCTCTGCAAGGGGCAAGCCCAGGTAGACAATGCGCTCCTGCAGCAGCAGCGAAGCCAAATCTGGGGGTGGGGTACGAACCGGAGCGCCGCCATAGTAGTAGTAGGTCGATTGCACCATGCCAGAGATCTCCTACGCCTGGGTCTGTTCAACTGAAAAACACCAGAAAAACAACACTTGAGGACCACAAGGGATCCGCAGCATCCCAACGGATCCCTTGCAGTCTGAGGACCTCTCAAAGCCAGCTTTACTCCGCCCCTTGAGGCAAGAGAACCCGCTCCGGCTCCGTGACCAACACCTTGGGCTTGCGCTCCTCATCCACATCGATGAGCACCTCCGATCCCTCCCGGACATGCCCAGTCAGGATCTCTTCCGCCAGGATGTCTTCCAGCAGGCGTTGGATGGCGCGGCGCAGCGGGCGTGCCCCGTAGCTGGGGTTATACCCCTCCTCCACCACCAAGTCTTTGAAGCGGTCGCTGACCGTAAGGCGGATTTTCTTCTCCGTCATGCGGTCAAACACTTCCTTGAGCAGGATGTCGGCAATCTGCTTCACCTCATCCTTGGTCAGTTGCCGGAAGACGATGATCTCGTCCACGCGGTTGAGGAACTCCGGACGGAAGTACTGCTTCAGCTCCTCATTCACCAGGTTGCGGATGCGGTTGTAGTTGGCATCCTCGTCGTTGGTGTTGAACTCGAAGCCGAGGCTGCCGCCGCCCTTCTCGATCACCTTCGAGCCGATGTTAGAGGTCATCACGATCAGGGTGTTCTTGAAGTCCACCGTGCGGCCTTTGGCATCGGTCAGGCGGCCATCCTCCAGGATTTGCAGCAATAGGTTAAACACATCCGGGTGCGCCTTCTCGATCTCATCGAAAAGCACCACCGTGTAGGGGCGGCGCCGCACCGCTTCTGTGAGCTGACCCCCCTCGTTGTAGCCCACATAGCCCGGCGGGGATCCGATCAGCTTGCTGACCGTGTGCCGCTCCATGTATTCCGACATGTCGAGGCGGATCATGGCTGACTCGGAGCCGAAGAAGTAGGCTGCCAAAGCCTTGGTCAGCTCGGTTTTGCCCACCCCTGTTGGGCCGGAGAAGATGAAGCTGGCGATGGGGCGGTTGGGATTTTTCAGCCCCACCCGAGCGCGGCGGATGGCCCGGGAGATGGCCCGCACCGCTTCGTCTTGGCCGATGATGCGCTGGTGCAGGGTTTCTTCCATGTTCAGCAGCTTCACTGACTCGCTCTCGGTCAGCTTGGCCACCGGCACCCCCGTCCAGGCGCTGACCACTTGGGCCACGTCCTCTTCGGTTACCTCAGGCATTTCGCTGCGGCTGCTCTCCTCGGCTTTTTTGGCAGCGGCAATGGCGCGGATCTGCTGCTTGATCTCCATCTCCCGATCCCGCAGCTCACCAGCCTTGTCGAAGTTCTGGGCCCGCACCGCAGCGTCTTTCTCCTTGAGCACTCGCCGCAACTCTTGATCCAGCTCCCGGGCCGCCGGGGGCAGTTGAGAGTTGATCAGGCGCACCCGCGAAGCAGCCTCGTCGATCAAATCGATGGCCTTATCTGGCAAGAACCGGTCGGAGATGTACTGGTCGGCCAGCTTGGCTGCCGCATCCAAGGCGGCATCGGAGATCTTCAGCTTGTGGTGCTGCTCGTAGCGCTCCCGCAAGCCAAACAGGATCTCGATGGTCTCGGAGACCGTCGGCTCGCCCACCATGATGGGCTGGAAGCGGCGCTCCAGAGCAGCATCCCGCTCGATGTGCTTGCGGTACTCATCCAGGGTGGTGGCGCCGATGCACTGCAGCTCGCCGCGGGCCAAAGCAGGCTTGAGGATGTTGGCGGCATCAATCGCCCCTTCGGCAGCCCCGGCCCCGATCAGGGTATGCACCTCGTCGATGACCAGGATGATGTTGCCGGCATTGCGGATCTCATCCATGATTTTCTTGAGGCGCTCTTCAAACTCGCCGCGGTACTTGGTGCCGGCCACCAGCAAACCAATATCCAGGCTGATCACCCGCTTGTCGGCCAAAATATCTGGCACATCCCCCTGCACAATGCGCTGGGCCAAGCCTTCGGCAATGGCAGTTTTGCCCACCCCCGGCTCGCCAATGAGGACGGGGTTGTTCTTGGTGCGGCGGCCCAAGATCTGGATCACCCGCTCGATCTCCCGCGTCCGACCGACCACCGGATCCAGCTTGCCCTCCTGGGCCAGTTGAGTTAGGTTGGAGCCGAATTCGTCCAGGGTGGGCGTTTTGGTGCGGCTGGAGGATCCCCCCCCCGCCGTCACTTCGGCGGTCTCGCCCAACATGCGGATCACCTGGGTGCGCACCTTGGAGAGATCCACCCCCAGGTTTTCCAAAACGCGGGCTGCCACCCCTTCCCCTTCTCGGATTAGGCCCAGGAGCAGGTGCTCAGTGCCAATGTAGTTGTGGCCGAGCTGGCGGGCCTCTTCTAGAGAGAGTTCCAGCACTCGCTTGGCGCGGGGAGTGAAAGGGATCTCGACGGCCACAAAACCGGATCCCCGACCGATAATTTTCTCGACTTCAATGCGGGCGTCCTTCAAGTTCACTCCCATGGACTTGAGAACTTTGGCGGCGACCCCAGTGCCCTCGCCGATTAACCCCAACAAAATTTGCTCGGTGCCAACGAAATTGTGACCTAACCGTCTGGCTTCTTCTTGGGCCAGCATGATCACCTTGATGGCTTTTTCTGTAAAGCGTTCAAACATGATCCTCGGGCTCCCTACGCCTGCATCAAGGCGGACTTGATAGGGGTAATCCTAGCACAAGTTCTGGCGAAACCAAGGGACGGTAAATACCCCAGACGGAAGCTGTCTGGGGCCAAAACGCGCCTGGAGAGATTTGAACTCCCGACACCGTGGTCCGTAGCCACGTGCTCTAGTCCACTGAGCTACAGGCGCAAAAGGGGCGGGCCAACCACGGTTGACTGTCTGTCCATACTATCTGTCCATAGTTACTCAGATACTATCCAGTACTATCCAGAGACAGAGATGGACATCTATCAATGTGGCTTAGGCATTCTAGCACAAGAGCGTTCTTTGGAAAGTCCAGCGGGGGTGTAGATATCCGCCAGCGTTAACATTGCCCTTGCCAAGGTTGCCGGACTTCTCCCCCCACTTCGAGGCCGGCTTGGGGGCTGGTGGCCTTGATCACCGGCGTCCAGACTTGGCCGTTGCGCTGCCAAAGCTGCAGGTGCAGATGTCCTGCCAGGGTATCCCGACAGTTGCGCTGCATCCCTTCTGGGCCAGGGGCGAATACAGTTTGGCCAGGCCGCCGCGTGTGCCCTTCTAGCCGAATACACCAGAGGGCACTTTCTCCCCAGATTCGCCAGGATCCCCAGGGATCCACTTGCCAAGTCAGATGAGCTTGCCCAGGCCGCCATTCCAAAAAGGGCTGGGATCCCCATCCATGCAGGCTGATCAGGGCCACTTCTTCGGGGCGGGTGAGCACCTGCCGCTCAGCTCCGGCACAGGTGAGGCTGAGACCGGGATGTTGGGGAAAGGCGTTGCACTGGATCCAAAACCAGCGGCGAGGAAAGCTTTGGCCCCAATTTTTTTCGGCGTAGGCGGGAGCCTGCTGAAATGCATAGCGCCTGCCTCTCCACTCCACCCAGCCGGTGGCCAAGCCGTGGCTCATGAGGATCTGCCAGCCCGGCTCGAAGATGGGCAGGAAAGACCCTATCCCCATGGTGGCTTGGGGTGGGATCCCATAGGCAAAACGAGGCTGAATGCGGTAAAGCCAGCGAATGGGCTCAGAGCCCAAGGGATCCGGCAAAATCCCCTGATTGAGGTGGGCGGTGTATTGGTAGCCACTGGCGGTGCGCTGGAAGAAGGTGAAGGGATCCTGAAGGCCGCGACAGCCGGGGCCTGGGATCCCTGAGTGCCCCAAGGCCAGATGGGTTGAGCGGGCCCAAAAGCGGCGGGGATTGGGGAAGGTGCGCCAATGCAACTCCTCCTCCGGCCCCAACACCTGCGCCATGCCCCCGCGCTTGGGATCGATGGCGTACATGAAGGCAAAGCTGATGGGCGGATCCCCGGGCAAGGTGACGCGGCTGTACCAGCCCTCAAAAAACCGCTCTGTGCAGCCATCCCAGTGGTAGCCGGCATGGGGCAGGGATCCCCAATCTGTTGAGTTGTTTTGCCCAGAGCAAGCCGCCGTTGGAGGAAACGCCATTGAGACCTAAGCCATCGCAACAATGATAAACGGAAGTCTATGCTTACCAAAATAATAATTGCATTGTTTCTATATTTATTTGCCCTTAGGATATCAACCAAGCTGAGATTTAAGGATTTCTTGAGATTTCACCAAGGAAATCCATGGGTCAGGCGACTTGAACTGGAAAGCTTCCATCTTGCCTTCACATATCCTTTCGATGAGGTGAGCATGACGTCACGTCGTAACTTTTTGCTGTCTGCGGGTGCGGCCACCGTGGGTGGACTCGTGAGTGGCAGCTTAGCACGGGCCAGCACAGGCTACTGGGTTGCCCAGGCCAGCGGCCCAGAAACCCCCAATCTCAGGTTAGGCTTTATACCGATTGTGGAGTCTGCCCCCCTGATCATCGCCAAGGAAAAGGGCTTTTTCGACAAGCATGGCATGACCGGTGTAGAGGTGTTGAAGCAGGCCAGTTGGCCGGCAGCCCGTGACAATGTGGTCATCGGCTCAGCGGGTGGGGGAATCGACGGTGGCCAGTGGCAGATGCCGATGCCTCACATGATCCACATTGGCGCCATCACCAACAATCAGCCGGTACGCATGGCAGTTCTGTGTCAGCTGATCACCCAAGGCAACGGGATTGCCATTGCCGGAATGCATGCTGGCAAGGGTTTGGGGCTGGATATCTCGGGAGCCGCGGATTACATCAAAAATTTCAGCGCCAGCAACGGACGCAAATTCAAGGCCGCTCATACCTTCCCCAACGTCAATCAAGATTTTTGGATCCGTTACTGGTTTGCTGCTGGG
>NZ_JANSHW010000008.1:0-8301 GCF_047461815.1 Synechococcus sp. R6-10 | reverse complement strand
CGGATAGCCCGCAGGTACTTTTTGAGTTTGGGGTTGCCGGTTTGCTCCTCCATGATGGTGAGAGAGCGCACCATCGACACGCCGGCGTTGATCAAGGCAGCAAATTGCCGGGAGAACACTGCCTTGTCGCGAATGTCGATGGATCCCAGCATTGAGAAATCGAAAGACGTATCCAAGGAAAAGAAGGGTTTCTCCTCCTGAATGTCTTCCTGTTTGGCAAAAATCCCGTCTCGGCGCAGCCGTGCACGAACTTCGGTCAAGCTGTTGGCCACCACCGTCAGGCGTACCGGCTGACCGGCCTTTAACCCCCGAACCTTGTAGCGCGGCATGGCTGTACCCCCGGCTAGATCGCTCTAAATAACGAAATGGCTTTAAATGTTTCGCAGGTGCAAAAGAGAAGTCAGCCCAAACCTTGGGCAGATCAACAATCTCTCAGCTAGAGCTTAGCCACAAATCAAGTCAGCGGCTAGAGATCGGCAATGAACCCTCACCCCGGGATCCCAGCACTGCCTGGTGGCAACGAGGTTTAGCGACGGGCGGCAACTGCTGCTGGCCGCTGTTGTTGGGCAGCCGCGGCTGGCGAGGGCCCGGTAACGTTGCCCAAAAGCCGCTGCAGCTCTTCAGGGCGAGAAGTCTTAGACATGGCCGTATCGAAGTCGATCTTGCCCTGTAGGTAAAGGTTAGCCAGATCTTGCTCCAGCGTTTTCATGCCCTGCTTGCCCCCCGTCTGGATAGCCGAGTAGATCTGGGCAGTTTTGCCCTCCCGAATCAGGTTGGCAATGGCCGGCGTCACCACCATGATTTCCTGCACCAGCACCCGTCCAGGCTCTCCTGGCTTGGGATTGAGGCGGCGGGCCAGAGTTTGGGAGAAGACGGCCTTGAGGGAGTTGGAGAGCTGCACGCGAATCTGCTGCTGCTGCTCGGGCGGAAACACATCCACCAAGCGATCCACCGTCTGGGCGGCAGAACTGGTGTGTACCGTGGCAAAGCAGAGGTGGCCCGTCTCGGCGGCGGTAATGGCCAACTGGATGGTCTCCAGATCCCGCATCTCCCCGATCAGGATCACATCCGGATCCTCCCGCATCGCTGCCCGCAGGGCATTGGCAAAACTCTTGGTGTCTTCCCCCAGTTGCCGCTGGTGGATGATGCTGCGAATGGGGGTGTAGATATACTCAATGGGATCCTCGATGGTGAGGATGTGCTCGGCCCGTTCGCGGTTGATCATGTCGATCATGGAAGCCAGCGTAGTCGATTTGCCAGATCCCGTTGGGCCGGTTACCAGCACCAAGCCCCGCGGCAGGCGAGCTGCTTCCTTACACACATCCGGCAGGCCCAGCTTGTCGATGTTGGGGATCTCAGAAGCCAGGGCCCGCATGGCGCAAGCATAGGTGCCGCGATCGCGGTAGACGTTCACGCGGAAGCGCCCGATCCCCCGCACCCCATAGGAGCAGTCCAATTCCCAGTTTTGCTCCAGCTGCTTGCGCTGGTTGTTGTTCAGCATGCTGAAGATCAACCGCTGCACCTCCTCTGCCGAGAGAGGCTCATGCTCTGTCGGCTCAAGGTGACCATTGATGCGGAAGTAGGGGGGCAAACCCGCCGAGATATGAATGTCGGAACCGCCCTTTTGGACGATTGCTTCCATAAGGTCTTCGATCATCAGTTGGGGCATAGGGTTGGGTTCTCCAAAGGCGAGTAGAACTGTCTATCAAAAGAGCCGCCGGCCAAAGCCATGTGAGAAAGGCAACTGTATAGGACTGTTATAGTCGGCACCCCAACATCGTCAAGTGCCAAGCCGACTTCCTAAAACTTCGGGGTCAGGCAATAGGGGCAGTCCATCCAGTCCACATGCAAGGCCGCGCCACAGTTGCGGCAGGTGCTGAGAGCCTTGGCACGGGCCTTCAGCTCGCTTTCCAGACCCTTGTCGGTGAGGGTCACCCGATCCACCTCCTCCAGCGTGGTGAGGCCCTGCTTCACCAGCATCAAACTGTAGGCCAGCAGGGTTTTCATGCCACTTTCCACCGCCGCTTCTTTGATCACCTCCGTGGGGGCCTCTTTGTTGATCAAGTCCGCAAGGCGGTCGTTCATGCGCATGAACTCGTACACCCCTACCCGACCTTTGTAGCCCACGCCCCCACACTTCTCGCAGATGGGCTTGCCGGTGGCCTTGCGCTGCTCCACTTCTTTGGGGGAGAGCTTGTTGGCTTTGTAGAAGGTGAGCTGCTCGCCGTCGCCACTGAGGGTAAGGCCATAGCGGGCCAGCTCCTCCGGCGTGGGGTGGTAGGGGATCCGACATTCGGTACACACCCGGCGCATCAAGCGCTGGGCCAACACCCCCAGCAACGAGCTGGAGATCATAAATGGCTCGATCCCCATCTCCGTCAGACGGGCAATGGCGCCAGGGGCATCGTTGGTGTGCAGCGTGGTCAACACCAAGTGGCCCGTGAGGGAGGCTTCGATGGCGGTTTTGGCCGTCTCGTGGTCGCGGGTTTCCCCCACCAGGATCACATCCGGGTCTTGCCGCAGGAAGGCGCGCAGGATCATGGCAAAGTCCATGCCCTTTTCTCGGATCACCTGCACTTGGGTGATCCCCGGCAGCGAGTATTCAATGGGATCCTCGGCAGTGCTGATGTTGATGCCCGGATCGTTCACCTCCGCCAGAGCCGAGTAGAGGGTGGTGGTTTTCCCGGATCCCGTTGGCCCGGTCACCAAGATTAGGCCAAAGGGTCGCCTGACAATCTCCTTGAAGCTTTCCAAGGTCTCTGGGTCGGTGATCAGCTTGTCCAGCCCCAGTTGGGTGGCGGAGTTGTCCAGGATCCGCAGCACGATCTTCTCCCCATAGCGGGAGGGCAGGGTGCTGACCCGGAAGTCCACCTTGCGCCCCTTGAAGACCCGCCGGATCCGCCCATCCTGGGGCATGCGCCGCTCGGCAATGTTCAAATTGGACATGATTTTGAAGCGAGCGGTGAGGGCAGGGACGATCTTCTTGGGAAAGTTTTCAAAAGCCTGCCGCAACACCCCATCTTTGCGGAAGCGGATGCGCAGGTATTCTTCTTGTGGCTCGATGTGGATGTCAGACGCCCCGTCCTGCAGGGCCTTGACCAGGATCTGGTTGGACAGTTTAATAATCGGGGCATCATCTGCCGATTTGACCTGCTGCTCCAGGGATCCCTCGCCGGCCTCATCGGCAGTCACATCCTCAATAGCATCCAGAATAGCATCCAGATCGATTTCGGCAGTGTTGACCACCACCTCTTCTTCCTGTTGGGCAGCAGCCGCGTCGTTGATCCCCTTGATGGCCAGCAGCTCCGCCTGCGCATCCATGTAGCGGTTGATCAGGGTCTCGAAATCCCGCTGGGTGAAGACCCGCCGCTGCAGCTTCAGCCCCTGGATGCGGAAGCGCCGTTGAATGTCGTCCAGTGCCTGCAGGTTGTCTGGCTTGACCATCGCCACCGTCACCTGATTGTCTCGACGGCGAATGGGCAAGAACTTGTAGCGGTTGCAGATGTCGAGGGGCAAGATCGAGTCGATCAGCCCAATCATCTCGGAGATCTCCACCGGCTCCAGGTCGACATCCAGGGAGGGGATCCCGTAGATGATTTTCAGTTCAAAGAGCTGCTGCCGTTTGTAAGCCCGCTCCAGGTCAGGGGTGATCTCTTTGCCCACGATATCCTTGACCACCAGAGCCAGGGCCTTGCTGTTGCCCTCTCGATCCGCTTTGAGGGCGTTTTGGATGTCCTGGATCTGCTTATCGTCGGCAAAGCCCAGCTCCTTTAACTTGCGGCCAAAGGGGGTAATGCTGACGTTGGCGATGGCCAGAGCTTTGCTGGCAGCACCGGCACGGCGCGAGGTAAAAGGAGGGGGAGGAAGATCGTTCATGCTGGCGGGTCACCCACAATGCCTCTATTTCACTGCACTCGGCTGCTAAGGGTCAACGGTAAAGATACATAAGTCTGGACTTCCCAGAGGCCGCCAACCCTGGGCTTACTATGCCCCAACTCGGCTCAAATCTCGCATTCCTATCCACCTCACTCCCTAAGTCTCGCAGACCAGCGCTTGCGACCGCTGTGTCAAGTAAAGATTTTCGCCGTAATCGACAGGGCAGTCGATGAGGGTGGGCACCGGCTGCTCGAGGGCCTGCTTCAGGATGGGGATCAGCTCGGCAGCCTTTTCGACACGGTAGCCCTTGAGGCCCATGCTCTCCGCCAGCTTAACGAAGTCTGGATTGCCGAACTTGACGAAAGCAGCCTCGTTGTATTGATTGTGTTGCTTCCACTCGATCAGCCCATAGCCGCCATCGTTGAAGATGAGAGTTACAAAGGGAGTGCCCACCCTGAGGGCAGTTTCCAGCTCTTGGCAGTTCATCATGAACCCCCCATCTCCGGTTACGGCCACGATGCGCCGGTCGGGATGCACCAGTTTGGCGGCCAAGGCCCCCGGAATGGCGATGCCCATGGCGGCAAAGCCGTTGGAGATGAGACAGGTGTTGGGTTTGTCACAGTGGTAGAGGCGGGCCATCCACATTTTGTGGGCGCCGACATCGGAGATGACAATGTCTTCGGGTTCCAGGACTTGGCGCAGGTCGTAGATCAGCTTTTGGGGCTTGATCGGGTAGCTCTGATCCTGGGCATAGCAGGTGTACTCGCGGACGATGTTCTGCCGCAGGCTGAGGCCATAGGGATCCGGCTTGCCCGTGCGATCGCAGCGGCGCAGGATCTCCATCAGGGAGTCGGAAATGTCTCCCACCACCTCCACTTGCGGAATGTAGCTGCTGTCGATTTCAGCCGGCAGGGCGGCGATGTGAACGATGGGGATGGTGCCGTCGGGGTTCCATTTCTTGGGAGAGTACTCGATGAGGTCGTAGCCGACGGCGATCAGCAGATCGGTTCGGTCGAAACCACAACTGACCAGATCCCGCTGCTGTAGGCCAACGGCCCACAAGGACAAGGGGTGGGTGTAGGGGATCACCCCTTTGCCCATGAAGGTGTTGACCACGGGGATGTTCAAGCGGGTGGCAAATTCCGTGAGGGCACTGCTGGCTTGGGCGCGAATGGCCCCATTGCCGGCCAAAATCAAGGGGTTGCGGGCGCGGGAGATCAGGGACGCCGCTTCGTTCAGGCTTTGATAGGAGGCGTAGGTTTTGTCCAGGCGATCTCTCCTCAAGGGATTGCCGCTGGCTTCCATGGCGGCGATGTTTTCCGGCAAGTCGATGTGGACGGCCCCGGGCTTCTCGGTTTGGGCCAATTTGAAAGCCTTGCGCACGATCTCCGGGGTGATGCTGGGGCGCACGATCTGGGCATTCCACTTGGTGACGGGGGCAAACATGGCCACCAAATCCAGGTATTGATGGGATTCGATGTGCATGCGGTCGGTGCCCACTTGGCCGGTAATAGCCACCAGGGGCGCTCCGTCCAGGTTGGCGTCGGCAACTCCGGTCATCAGGTTGGTGGCACCCGGCCCCAAGGTGGAGAGACACACCCCCGCTTTGCCCGTCAGCCGGCCATAGACATCGGCCATGAAGGCGGCCCCCTGTTCGTGGCGGGTGGTGATAAAGCGAATTGAGGAGCGGCGCAGGGCTTGCAGGACTTCCAGGTTTTCTTCGCCGGGAACGCCGAAGATGTACTGCACCCCCTCATTTTCCAGGCAGCGAACCAGCAGTTCGGCGGTGTTCATGGCGGCAAGGGTACGGAGAACGGTGGATCTGGATCCCACCATAGACGGCGGAGGGGGCAAGGGATAACTTGTTTTCTGGGCTTGGGGACGGGAGCAGGCTGGGTGGGCAGTGGGAACCAAGCTAAGCTCAAATGGACGGCCTAGGCCCAATTGCCCCTCCAAGCTTCCTCTTCTGGAGATGCCCATGCGGCTCTACGTCGAACCCTTCACCGTTCACAAGCGCTACGCCTTGACCATCAGCCGGGGTACCCACAGCGAGACAACCCTGGCTTGGGTGCGGATTGAGGAGGAGGGAATTGAAGGGTGGGGGGAGGCCTGCCCCTTTTCGGTGAGCGACGATTGCCAGCAGTCTCTGGACGACATCCTGATGGGTCTGGAGGTGGCCAAAGGGATCCTACGCCGCCACTCCCCCTGGGAGCGCCAGCCAATTGAGGCGGAACTGCTGCAGGCCGGGATCCCCTCGGCAGCGCGGGCAGCGGTGGATATGGCCCTGCACGATTGGATGGGCAAACGGCTGGGGAGGCCCCTGTGGCAGTTGTGGGGGCTGGATCGCTCCCGCATTCCGCCCACGACAATGACGATCGGCATTTCCACCCCGCAGGCAGCCCGCCGGCGAGCCTTGGCCTGGATGGAACAGACCCAAGCGCGGGCTTTTAAGATCAAGCTGGGCAGCGACTCGGGGCTGATGGCGGATCAGAACATGCTGATTGCCGTGCAGGAGGTGATCCCGCTGGGATCCCTAATTACGGTAGATGCCAACGGCGCTTGGACGGTGGAACAAACCCTGAGCATGAGCAACTGGCTGGCGGGGCAAGGGGTGAGCTACCTGGAGCAGCCTTTAGAGAGGGGGCAGGAAGCAAAGCTGATCACCCTCTGGCACGAGTCGAAGCTGCCCATTTTTGTGGATGAGAGCTGTATGGACAGCCGCGATATCCCCCCTCTGGTGGATCGCGTCCACGGGATCAACATTAAGCTGATGAAATGCGGGGGCCTCAGCGAAGCTTGGCGCATGATCCACACCGCCAAAGCCCACGGCCTGCAGGTGATGTTGGGCTGCTACAGCAACACAGCCCTGGGGAATACAGCGGCAGCCCACTTGGCTCCCCTGGTGGATTACCTGGACTTGGATAGCCACCTCAACCTCATCGACGATCCCTTTGCCGGGGCCATCCTGCAGGACGGCTGCCTGCTCCCCACCGACCGACCGGGTTTGGGGGTAGAGCTGAGGGAGGAATGATGGGAAAGCCAGGATCCCTGTCCAGCGAAAGTCGCGTGGCCATCCTGCTCCACGGGGGGTTGCTGGGGGAGCATGGGAAAACGGGGCTGGGGCTGCTGCGCTACGGCTCTTTCCCGGTGGTGGCGGTGATCGACCGGGAGCAGGCGGGGGGATCCCTGGCCCATCTGACCGGAATAGCCAAAGACATCCCCATCGTGGCCTCGGTGGAGGAGGCGCTGGCCTACCGGCCTGAAGTTCTGGTGATTGGGATTGCCCCTTCAGGGGGGCAGTTGCCGCCAGCCTGGCGGGAGGAGTTGGGCCTGGCCCTGCGAGCTGGCCTGTCTCTGGTGAATGGGCTGCACACGCCTTTGGCCGAGGATCCCCAGTTTCGGCAGTGGTTGCAGCCGGGGGCCTGGATCTGGGATATTCGCCGCGAGCCCCCCAACTTATCGGTGGGGAAAGCCCTGGCCCGCACCTTGCCCTGTAAACGGGTGTTGACGGTGGGCACCGACATGAGCGTGGGCAAAATGTCCACCAGCTTGGAGCTGCACCGGGCCAGCCTGAGACGGGGCCTGCGCTCCCGCTTTTTGGCCACCGGGCAAACCGGGATTCTGATCGGCGGCGAGGGGATCCCTTTGGATGCGGTGCGGGTGGACTATGCCAGTGGGGCGGTGGAGCAACTGATCATGCGCTATGGCTCTGACCACGACATTCTGCATCTGGAAGGCCAGGGATCCCTGCTCAACCCCGCCTCTACGGCCACCTTGCCCCTGTTGCGCGGATCCCAGCCCACCCACCTTATCCTGGTACACCGCGCCGGCCAGACCCACATCAAGGGGATAGACTACGTGCCCATCCCGCCCTTACCCAAGGTGATTGAGCTGTATGAACAGGTGGCAGCGGCTGCCGGGGCTTTTGCCCCCGCGCCCGTGGTGGGGGTTGCCCTCAATACCTTCGGCTGGGAGGAAGAAGCAGCCCTAGAGCAGATCCGCCGGGTGGAAGCCGAGACCGGACGGCCCTGTACGGATGTGGTGCGTTTTGGGGCGGATCCCTTGTTGGAGGCAATTTTGGCGGCAGGATAACTCAGTTTGCAGACAGCGGATCCACTCCCATTGTCCATCTGGGAAAAACTCATCATCTTCAACAGGTGAGCGATTCAGATGGTTCCCGGTGCCGTTGTCTTCTCTGAGATGCGATCTCCTCAGCCAGGTATTCTCGATCCAAGTCGCTCCCATTGGCCGGGGGCCAGGAACTGGGCTTGCTCCGTGTTCAGAGAAGAGCATGACTCTAGTCAATAATAAGCTCAACTATACTGAAAATAATGTATAATATGTTCAGTACGGATGTATAATATGTTCAGTACGGATTACTACCAGTTGATCTTTCTGTTTACTTTCGAGTCTGCCAACATGGTA
>NZ_JANSHW010000007.1:0-4732 GCF_047461815.1 Synechococcus sp. R6-10 | reverse complement strand
AAACAAACAGAATGCTATCGCTGCATAGTTGAACAGTGATGTTCAGCAGTGTTCAGCGTAAATGTATCAGGACTTAAAACCGGCTTAAAACCGTCGTGAAGCCGCTTGCCAACTCCAAACTGCTGTCTCCTTTTATGGAAGAAGGGGACTTTTGCTGTGGGAAAAGAGCTGGAAGTGAGCGCAACATAGCAATGGGGAGCTGGAACAGGCTCCGCTCGCAGCTCTGGAAACCCGCAGTTTATGGCTCGACTGGAAGATCTCACCCCTGGCGCCAAGGTCAAAGGGATCCTGCCCAATCAAACCGTTGCCATCGTGAGTGTGAGGTGGTACGGCAGCAGCACCATCGAGGCCATCTACAAAGACACTCAGGGTCGTCTCCATTCAGAGCTTCTGTTTCGGGATAAAGAGCCAACCCTAGAGGTGGTAGCCGAGGGATCCCTTGGCAACTTCGAGGGAGACGGCGCCTTATTTCGCCTAGCTTCAGAGGCCTATCGGATTCGGCTGGCGCACCTGTTTGATCCCTTGCTGGCCGTTCACACCTCTCTGGTAGAACCCCTGCCCCACCAGATCAGCGCCGTCTATGGGGAAATGCTCACGCGGCAGCCGCTGCGGTTTTTGCTGGCCGATGACCCAGGTGCCGGCAAAACCATCATGGCAGGGCTTTTGGTTAGAGAGCTATTGATTCGAGGTGACTTGCACCGCTGTCTCATCGTTTGCCCGGGGAGTCTAACGCTGCAGTGGCAAGATGAGATGGTGCAAAAGTTTCATTTGCCCTTTGAGATCTTGACCAACGATCGCATTCAAGCCGCCCGAACTGGCAACCCTTTCCTGGAGATACCTCTTCTCATTGCCCGCCTCGATAAGCTCAGCCGAGATGAGGCCCTGCAGGAGAAACTGAGGCAAACTGATTGGGATCTGGTTATTGTTGATGAGGCCCACAAACTCTCCGCATCCTTCTTTGGGGGAGAAATCAAAGAAACCAAGCGTTACAAGCTGGGCAAGTTGCTCTCGCAGCTAACACGCCACTTTTTACTGATGACAGCCACTCCCCACAACGGTAGAGAAGAAGACTTTCAGCTTTTTTTGGCTTTGCTGGATGGGGATCGCTTTGAGGGGAGATTCCGAGATGGAGTTCATACCTGTGATGCCTCGGATTTGATGCGGCGGCTGGTGAAAGAAGACCTGCTCAAGTTCGATGGCAAGCCTCTCTTTCCCGAACGGCGAGCTTACACCGTCCAGTACGTCTTGTCTGACCTGGAAGCCAGGCTCTATAAGGAAGTGACCGATTACGTGCGCGAAGAGTTTAACCGCGCGGAAGCTTTAGAGCAAGGTAGCCGCAAAAGGACGGTCGGTTTTGCTTTAACCATCCTGCAACGTCGGCTAGCCTCTTCTCCAGAAGCGATCTACCAATCCTTGCTGCGAAGACGAGAGAGACTGCAGCGGAAGCTAAAGGAAGAACAATTGCGCAGCCGGGGAGACAACCTTGCTTTTACCACTTCCCTGCTAGACGAAGAAGGCTGGGATGAGGATTTTGAAGACTGCCCTGCTGAAGAGCGGGAACCGCGAGAAGAAGAGCTGGTAGATCAGGCAACTGCCGCCCGCACAATTGTCGAGCTGCAGGCAGAAATTCAGCGGCTGCAGGAGCTGGAAAAATTAGCCTTGCAAGTGAGACGTAGCGGCAAAGACCGCAAGTGGGAGGAGCTATCGAAACTCTTGCAAAATCAGGGGGAGATGTTTGATGCCGGCGGACATCGGCGCAAGTTGGTTATCTTCACCGAACATCGAGATACCCTCAACTATCTGGCTGACCGAGTGGGGAACTTGCTGGGCCAACCGGAAGCGGTGATCACCATTCACGGCAGCATGGGTCGAGAAGAGCGCAAAAAAGCCGAGGAAGCCTTTAAACAGGATCCCGCCGTTCAAGTACTCATTGCTACCGATGCTGCGGGAGAAGGGATCAACCTTCAACGGGCCCACCTGATGGTGAACTACGACCTGCCTTGGAACCCCAACCGCCTGGAGCAGCGCTTTGGGAGAATTCACCGCATTGGTCAAACCGAGGTCTGCCACCTGTGGAACCTAGTGGCCGAGGAAACGCGGGAAGGAGATGTCTACTTGGCTTTGCTGAAAAAAATAGAAATCGAGCAAAGGGCCTTGGGGGGCAAGGTCTTCGATGTCCTGGGCAAAGCGATTGCCGGTCAAGAACTGCGAGAGCTGCTGATCGAGGCCATTCGCTACGGGGATCGTCCAGAGGTCAAGGCCCGACTCAATCAAGTGATTGCAGATCGCCTAGACCACGAGCGGCTCAGGGAACTCCTGGCAGAACGCGCCCTGGCCCACGACTCGATGGATACGACCAAAGTGCAGCAAATCCGGGCGGAAATGGAGCGAGCCGAGGCCCGCAAGCTCCAGCCTCATTTCATTGCCTCCTTCTTCCTAGAAGCTTTTCAACGCTTGGGTGGCACCATTCGAGAGCGGGAACCCAAACGCTATGAAATTACCCATGTGCCGGCAGCAATTCGCAATCGCGACCGCCAGATTGGGTTGGGCGCACCCATCTTAAAAAAATACGAGCGGATTACCTTTAACAAAAACCTCATCAGCGTCCCCAACAAGCCCCCGGCAGAGTTCATCTGCCCAGGCCATCCCCTGCTGGATGCCACTCTGGACTTGGTTTTGGAGCAACACCGAGATTTGCTCAGACAGGGATCCATCCTCGTCGATGAAAACGATCCCGGCGAAACA
This sequence comes from Synechococcus sp. R6-10, assembly GCF_047461815.1. NCBI lineage: Bacteria > Bacillati > Cyanobacteriota > Cyanophyceae > Synechococcales > Synechococcaceae > Synechococcus > Synechococcus sp. R6-10. Next base: position 1,987 of record NZ_JANSHW010000007.1, on the reverse strand, counting down.
CCACGGATACTGGTGTACCTAGAGCATGCCCTTCAGGATGGGCGCCTAGACCGAAATGGCCAGCGACGGGTTATCTCCCGACGGATGCAATATGTGGAGATCTTTCTCCCCGCTCCCCAAGGGCTAGGAGGAGGAGAGAGCGTCAGGGTAAGAAGCGCCGGCTATGCTCCCTACTTGGACTACCGGCCCCTAACTCCCGCAGAGCGCGACCTTGTGAAAGCGAAAGCTGGATCCCACATCCCCCAGCTCTCGGCTTCAGAGGTAGAAAGCCAAGCCATCGCTTACGCCATTGAGCGTTTAGTTCCCCAGCATTTCCAGGAAATCAAAGCTCAGCGGGAAGAATTGATCAACAAGACGGAGCTGGCTGTTAAAGATCGCCTCACCCGAGAAATTAACTACTGGGATCATCAAGCTGCACAGTTGCGGCTGCAAGAGCAAGCCGGCAGGCCCAACGCCAAGCTCAACTCTGCCAAGGCTCAGCAGCGGGCGGATGAGTTGGCGGATCGCCTTCAGAAGCGCCTATCGGAGTTGGAGCAGGAGCGCCAGCTATCCTCCTTGCCGCCGGTGGTAACCGGGAAAGCCTTGGTGATCCCCATCGGACTGCTGCAGCGGCTACAGGGCAAGCGAGGGTCAACCCCTACCACCTTTGCCCGCGAAACCCGGCGAGTAGAACAAGCAGCAATGGCTGCCGTTATGGCCATAGAGCGGGCGTTGGGCTACGAACCTCGTGATGTCAGCGCTGAAAACCTGGGCTATGATATCGAATCCGCTGGAAGGGAAGGCCTTCGCTTCATTGAAGTCAAAGGCAGAGTTGAGGGAGCAAAGACGGTAACCGTTACCAAAAATGAAATCTTGACAGCTCTCAACAAACCCGACCATTTCATCCTGGCTTTGGTAGAAGTGCCAGCCGATCCCGCCTTTCCAGAAGGGGATGCCTTCAGGGTAAAGACCCCTGCAGGCACCTACACCGTGCCGGGCGAAGGCTGCCAGGTGCGGTATGTGCGGCGGCCTTTTCAACGGGAGCCGGATTTTGGGGCCAGTAGCGTCAACTATGATTGGAAAGAATTGTGGAATCGAGGAAGGGATCCCAAATAGATACTAACTTTCATTGGTAGGATGAATTCATGCTACTGGAATTGCGGCAAATCCATGTTCCAGCAGGTCAGCGAGTTGTCTTGCAGGGCATCTCTTGGCAAGAGTTTGAAACCATACTGAGCGAATTGGGAAACCAGCGGGGGTCTCGGTTGGCTTACGATCATGGCTTGCTGGAGATCATGATGCCGCTTCCAGAGCATGAGGATGATAAAGAGATCATTGGTGATTTAATTAAAGCGCTGTTGGAAGAGCTGGATATTGAGTTCCGCAGTTTAGGTTCGGTGACCTTAAGAAAGCCTACAACTTATGGCCTGGAGCCTAACCAGTGCTTTTATATTCAGAATGAGCTAGCAATTCGCGGCAAGAAACGAATAGATCTCATGATCGATCCACTACCCGATCTTGCAATTGAAGTTGATATCACATCCCGAACCCATCTTGATCTTTACGCAGCACTTCAGGTACCGGAGCTATGGCGATTTGATCAAGGCATTCTTCAAGTTAATGTACTCCGATTTGGCAATTACCAAGAAGTTGATGAAAGCCCAACTTTCCCAGGCTTAAACCTAAAGCAAGTTATCCCTCATTACCTACAGGAGAGCAAAGTCTTAGGTAGAAACAAAGCAATTCAAGCATTCCGTCGATGGGTACAAGGACAAATCCAGTCGTCGTCCAGAAAAAGTAGCAACTCAATCGGCACCCAACATGGCTTGTCCCAAATCAAGATGCCTTAGTTGCTCTTGAACAGGCTGGAGCCATCTTTTCGTTGAGCCCGCCTTCCCCTCAGACTAAACTCTAAACTGCAGCCTGTTTAACCCGAGTAAACTACCCGACACCAACCGCTAGGCGGTACGGAGCGGGCTTTTAGTAGCCCTGCAGTTAGCAAGCCAAC
>NZ_JANSHW010000006.1:0-1176 GCF_047461815.1 Synechococcus sp. R6-10 | reverse complement strand
CTGCCTGCGATTGATAGCGCTCCGGGTTAAAAGCCAGCCAGAGGGTACGCCGTATCTGTAGCCCTTCCACCGCCAGCTTCCGGAACCGCCCCTGTTCCACATCGGATCCCACTGCCACCGTAGACAAAAAGGCCACCCCCAAACCCGCCTGGACAGCATTTTTGATCGCTTCAATCGAGCTGAGTTCCAGCCGCACGTTCAATTGGGCCGGGTTAATGCCGTGGCGGTTCAGCACCCGATCGATGGTTTGCCGAGTGGAAGACTGGGGATCCAAGGTGATGAAGGGCAAAGCCAGCAGATCCACAAGAGCCGGAGAGTCGATGGCACACCCGGGAGCACCGACCAACACATATTCATCTTCCGCCAGAGCCATCACCTTCAAGTGCCGCTGCAGCTCAAAGGGGATCTCCCCGCCAACAATGGCCACGTCCAACTGGCCGTCCACCAATTTCTGGGCAATTCGCCGCGTGGATTGCACCAAGAGCTGTACGGAAATTTGTGGATAGCGGCGGTGATATTGGGCGATCAAAGAAGGCATGACATAGGTGCCCACCGTTTGGCTGGCCCCCAAAACCAGATGCCCCCGCTCCATTTCTTGCAAATCCGCCAGCGCCTCGATGGTTTCACGGCACAGCTTGAGGATGCGCTCGCTGTACTGCAGCAGCACTTTCCCGGCATCCGTCAGCTCCACCTTGCGCCCACTGCGGTCGAACAGCACCACCCCCAACTGTCGCTCCAGGTTCTGTACTTGCAAGCTGACGGCAGGCTGGGAGACAAACAGGCTATCGGCAGCACGGCGAAAACTACCCTGCTGGGCAATTGCCCGCACGATGAGGAGCTGATCTAGAGTAAACGGCAACTCATCCGCCATAGGGAACTCCAAACCCCACAGTGGGATCCCTTACGTTTCCCTGAAAAGCTGGGCAGCCCGCGTTTGGAAACCCACACGAGATCATCATAAACAAGCGAGAAATCCCAAGAGAGCAGCTCAACCCTTTCCCGGCAGCTCGGCTCTGGGGGGTGACCAGCCAAGAGTGGAGAGGAGAGCTCAGAATCTTCGGGCTGTTTCTCTGCCATTCGGAGCAGCTATGCCCACAATACCTACCTGATACATTTACGCTGAACACTGCTGAACATCACTGTTCAACTATGCAGCGATAGCATTCTGTTTGTTTC
>NZ_JANSHW010000005.1:0-1623 GCF_047461815.1 Synechococcus sp. R6-10 | reverse complement strand
GGCAAAGGCAAGACGCTGCTGTTCCCCTAGGGAGAGAGTGCTGGCCCAGTCTTTCTCCACATCAAAGCCGCCCACCCGCTCCGGCAAGTCCCCCAAGTTCACCTGGGCCAAGACTCGGATGAGATCTTCATCGGTGAGGTCTCGGCGGCGTTTGGGATAGAGCAGTTGATCCCGCAGGGATCCCAGCAGCATATAGGGTTTCTGGGGCAAAAAGAGCATCTCCTGAGTATCTGGGCGGGCGATGGATCCCTGGCCGTTGGTCCATAGGCCGGCAATGGCCCGCAGCAGAGAGCTTTTGCCGCTGCCGCTAACACCGACAATCAGCAGCCGTTGGTCGGCTTCCAAGGCGAAGGAGAGATCCCGAACCAGGGTTCGTTCTGAATTGGGGGTGAGCAAAGTGACGTGGTTTAGCGCCAATTGCTGGGCAATGCGAGTTTGAATGTTGCTTTCCCGAGCGCTGGTGTGGCGCAGCGCCGGATCTTCCAGAGACTCGTGAAAGGAGCCTAAGCGGTTGATCCCAGCGGCAAAACTGGAAATGCTTTGAATCTGGTTGGCCACAATGGAGAGGGCGCTCAACACCTGGCTGAAGGCAATGGTGGCTTGGGTAATGGTGCCGAAATCTCGCACGCCGCTGAAATAAAGGGGGGCGACGATGACATAGGGCACAATGCGGGTGAAATAGTTGTAGGCGTATTGGAAAATATCGATGATGGCCTGCCAGATGATCAGCAAATTAAAATTGCGCAAGGCCGCACCAAAGCGATGCAAAATTTGCCTGAGTTCTTGATCCTCTCCCTGGTAGAAGGCAATGGACTCGGCATTATCCCGCACGTGCACTAAGCTGTAGCGAAAATCGGCTTCGTAGCGCAGTTGATCGAAGTTAATTTTAATCAGCTTGCGACCGGCCAAAATGGCGATGGCAGTACCAATGGTGGCATAGACCACCAGACCCAACGCCAACGGACGAGAAATGCCGTAGAGGATGCCGGTGAAGGCGTAGAGGGTGAGAATCGAGTCAAGGATGTCCAACAGGAAGGAAAGGGTGGTGCCGGTAAAGGAGCGGACATCCTCTGATATACGCTGGTCGGGGTTGTCGATTTCGGTGTTGGCGGCGTTGGAATCCAGCTCATAGTAAGCCCGCTGATCGAAGTAGCGATCCAGAAAATGATCGGTCAGCCATTCTCGCCAAAACAGCCCTAGCTTGAGGCGAGTGTAGCGGTAGATCACCAAAATGGGAATAGCTGAGATAATCAGCACTCCATAAATAATCAAAAACTGCCAGAAAGTGGGCTCTTCTTTTTGCTGCAGAGCTGTGTCGATAAACCGAAAGATAAAGCTAATCATCACGTTCAGCCGGTTTACCGTCAGCGACAGAAACAGCAAAAAGGTGAGCAGCACCCACTGCAACCAGCGCTGGCGAAGCTGCCGCCACACTGCCCCAAAACAAAGGCTGCTCAAAGCCAAGCTGACCGAGGCTACCCGCAGCACCGGCGAGGACAAGTTTCTCTTCGTTTGGGCCACCAATCCGGCTGCCACATTGGTGAAAAACTCCGGGAACAGGGCTTGACCGACCAAAGTTACCCCAATCTCCACAAAGAACATCAGGGCAACCACAAACACCAT
>NZ_JANSHW010000004.1:0-5716 GCF_047461815.1 Synechococcus sp. R6-10 | reverse complement strand
TCGAAAAACTGAGCCGGCAAGGCCAGCAGGGTTTGCATCCCGCCCCGGAAACTCAGGGATCCCCAGCGCACATCCCGAGTTCGCACCGCCCGCGCCAAGTTTTGCACCTCTTCCATCACCAAAGGCAGAAAGCGCAGCGCCAAGGTGAGGGTGAGAATTACTTCGGCAATCGGCCATCTCCAACGCTTGAGAGGCTGCAACCATTGGCCGATCCCCTCGGCAATTTCTTCGGGGGCCGTGGTCAACAGAAACAAATGGGTAGCGTAGAGCAACGTAAAAATGAGGGTGCCCAGCCGCAGCGCCACCGATAGAGAACGGCGGGAGACCTGAAAGGTTCGTCCCAATAGGGAAAACTGAACCAGGCGGTAGCGATAAGGAGTTTGCCAGGCACGGGTTTGCGCCCGCCAGGCACGGTTTGGGGATCCCTGTTCTACGGCCAAGTCGAAGTGCCCTGCACCGCTAACGGGAACAGCGGGGATCCCGGTCAGCCCATAGCCCACCACCTGCATATCCTGCCGTTGCGGTTGGGGAAAAACCCCCAATCCATCCGGCGCCAAGCTGGTGATCCCAAAGGTGAGCAGGCTCAGGGCCAGCACCAGGGAGAGTTGGCCCGACCAAACCCGGCGCGGCAGACGGGCCGCCACAGTTAGCAGCAGAAGAGCCACCACCACGGCCAAGCGCCAACCATTGCCGGCCAAAATGGGGCTGAGGAGAAAGCTGAGCAGCCAGGCCAGCTTAACCCGCGGATCCAGGCAATGTAGCCAGGTGCGAGGCTCTTCCAGATAAATCCCCAGCGGGGCATTGCGCAGAATATCCACAACAGTTGAGAAGGAAGCAGACTATACCCCTTAAAAGGGCGGGACCGAGAACTCCGTCCCCGTAGCGCGGTCGCAGCAGCGTTGCGGAGCAATAACAGCTGGCAGCAAGGGAGAGCTAGAGCCGTTCCACCAGACGGGTGGAGCCCGACTGGGCGGCGACCCATCCCCCGGGCGCGCCATCTCGCTCAATGCGCAGCCAGACGGGCACCTGTCCCTCCCCAGCCTGCACCTCCACCACCCGCAGCAGGGCTTGGCGTGGGGCTGTCCCGACAATGGCTCCCGTCAGGCTGGGTTGCTGGCGAATGTTGAGGCCATCGTTGGAGACCACCCGCACCTGTTGTACTCCTTGCCACTCCGCCAGAGGGCCGGTTAGCTCAGGCGGGGGAGTGAGTTCCGTCTGGCCGGGATTGTCGTTCGCGGAGGCGTCGCGTAGCGATATGTCAACCGGCGGCTGCTCAATTTGCACCTGGGGTTGCTCCAGCGGTGGTGCCGGCGGCGGCGTGAAGAGGCCCCGCAACATTTGCCAGATGACCAATAGGGAGAGGATGCCCACACCGACCACCCCGGCCATTCGCGCCAGCGGTGCGGAGCCCAAACGAACGCCAGCGGGAAAGGTAGGACGCTTACGGCCCCCCAAGCGGCTGCGGCGGTAACGCTCCACATCCTGCAAACCGATCGCGCCAGCGGACCTTAGGCCCTGGACTCCGTCCCCCTGAGGGGAACGGTCTTGGGCGCGTTCGCGACAGCGGTGCGGAGCACTAGAACTCTCATCCGCAAGAGCAGAGACGCCCGCCTTGGGGGTGCTGCGGTAAGAGGGCAAATCCGAGAGGCGCGGGGGTTCTGGCACCCCCTGTTGCCAAGGGGCGGGTGGGCGATACAATTCCTGGGTTGGCTCAGGACCCACCACGGCAGGCAAATGAGGTGGGGGATGGGGGGCTTGTTCGCGACAGCGGTGCGGAGCACTGGGAGAGAGCATCCCTGCCGGCGGGTCTTCGCGGCTGGGCATTTCGTCCAGGTAAGCTTGTACTTGGGGGTTGTCGAAGTAGGCTTGCAACGTCACTTGGGCGGCTTCCAGACTGCGGAACTCCGGGAACACCTCCTCCTGAAACCATTTTTCTGTGAAGCGGCACAGACCCGGCAGATGGTCGGGAGAACCGGCGGAGTGTTCTTCGATAAACTGCAAGGCCTCTACTTCTTGGGTGGAGCGCAGATGGGCGAGCGCGTCTTCGGTCTGCCCCAGCAACAGACTACAGATGGCCTGCTCCAGATGCACATCCTGCCGCTGCGCCAGACGAGCCAGGTAGCCGCGAGCACGCCGCACCAGAGCCGGGCGGTTTTCCAGATAACCTGCCGCCAGCAACACCTGCACGGCCAAGTAGGCGGCCACCATCGAGGGACGCTCAGCCTCCCGCTCGAACAACTCCTGCTGTTCTTTGAGGGTGAGGTGGCGACGTACCCGTTGGATAAAGCGCAGGAAATCTTCGGTGCTGAGGCCAGAGCCATCTTGCCCCATCCCCTCGATGCCGCCCCGTTCGTCCAGCATGGCTTTGAGGAGAGCCAGTCCCTGCTGCCGCTCCCCATTCGCATCAGCGGTGCGGAGCACAAGAGTCTCTCTTCCGGCTGGGGCGGGAGCATGGGCCTCGTGGCTGAGGAGTTGCAAAATGCGATAGGGGCGCAGCTTGCCCAAATCGATGCGGATCTCCGCTTGCATCTGCGGAAAGGCCTGGCACTCCTCCAGCTCCGCCAAGCCCGCCTGTAAAGAACGCGCCGCCTCTTCGTAGGATCCCTGTTGCCAGGCTTCTCGACCCAGTTCCAGACGAGCGATGGCCCGCGCCAAAATGGCATCGGAACGAGCAGGGTGGCCCTGCTCCAACAGGTGTTGAGCCAAGTCCAACGCAGCCTGGTACTCTCCGGCTTCGCAATACAAGCACAGCACTCCCGGTAGGTGCGCCTCCTCCACCGTCAAGGTGGGATCCGTTGGCATGAGGTGTTCGTCGTAGTTTCGTCGTGCCTCGGGGTTCAGCAGCACAGAAGCCGCCTCTTGGATCATCTGGGCGCGAGCTTCCACGGCCTGTGGCGAGAACCCCGACAGCCAGGAGCGCTCGCCCGGCTTGAGATCGATTCGCTCCCGGTATGCCTGTTCAATCTGATGCTCATCTGCTCGTGCCGACAGCATCAAAACCCGATAGTAGTCGAGGGGCACCCGCACCGTCATGGTTTTTGTCCGCGCTCTCCGATTCGTGCCAGCGGGACGGAGTCCTTGGACAACTTACCCGCATCGACTTAACTGTAGTCCTTTTCGTGGGTAAAAGGGATCCCCCCTCGGGAATCGCTGCTCCGCCCCTACCAGTTCCAGCTACCCGGCTCTCCTTTGAAAGGGCCTACGACCTTTGAGGTGATCCAACCGCCGTAGAAATCTCCGGGTTGAGGCCGGACTCGTTCTCCACCTACCCGGCACTCCTGCACACGGCCTGGATAAAAGGCAAGGTAGTCGCGGATGGGCAAAAACGCCGGGCTGGGATCCGGATAGCTCCAGGCGGCATCTACGGCTGTTTGGGATCCGACCTGAACTGTCCAGTAGCAGGCAGCCCCTTTGAACTCACAGAAAGAGGTGCGAGAGCTGGGGCGGAGATACTGCAGTCGAACGTCGGTGGGGGGAATGTAGTAGGTGGGCGGGTGGCTGGTTTCCAGGACGCGGTAGCAACGGCGGCTTTGGGCAATGAGCTCGCCATTGAAGAGAACTTCCACCAGTTCTGTGGTGGGCTCCAGACGAGGTGGGCGCGGATAGTCCCAGACAGATTCTTGTCCTGGATGGGGAGAAATCGGTTGGGGAGACATGGGTCAATATCTTCAATATCTAAAGCAGACGGGTGGCCTCCAGCAGTTTGGCGTACCGGATCAGCAGCAAAGACTGTTGCTCCGGCAGCGGCTGAATAACCCCCTGCTGCTGCAGACGGCTCAGTACCGCCAGGGCTGTCTCCCGGCTAACTTGGCTGATATCGGCCAAATCCTGGGGGGGAGGGTAGACAATGCGCATCCCCTGGGGGGTCTTCTCGCCAAAAGCTTCCGCCAGTTGCACCAGCGTATGCACCACTTGCAGCGGGGGGCTCTGCTGGTCAAGATCCGCCTGCAAGTTGGCCAGGCGCAGGCGACGGGAGAGGCTGCAGGCCAGCTGGTAACACAGTTGCGGCTCCCGCAACATCAGCGCTTTGAAGGTTGCCGCCGGGATCCCGGCCACCCGCAGCGGGGTTAGGGCCAGCACATCTCGCGAGCGGGGAGCTTCGTCCAGTACCGCCATTTCCCCCACCCAAGCGCCCGGCCCCAGCAAGGCAAGGGTTTTGGTGCTGTCTTGCGCCCGCAAAGCCCGCCGCACCTTAGCCCAGCCGGCGAGGATCAGATAAACTACGCTGCCCCAGGCATCTTGCATGAAGAGGGCCTGTCTCGCCGGGATATCCCGCAGCTTGACCTGGGATCCCAACCATTGCAAGGACGTCGCCGAAAGTTCGGCCAACATTGGCACCGCCTTGAGCTCGGAGAGAATGGCAACAGGAGCATCGGAAGCCATGGCGGGTCGGACGTTTCACCATACCGCAAGCCCACTGTAGCCCAGTTACCAACTCAAGAGCTATCCTGCAATCCACCACCCCGCCATGTGCGCCAAGATCTAGTGAGGAGGTGGTCTTGCTGTGGAGTCTTGCCGGTATGGCCCTCAGAGCCTCTAGAGCTACCCTGCGGTTGAGGGTGGGGGGAACCCAAACTCTGCCATTTCGTCTGGGCAACAGAGGTTCTGTCTGGGAGGGGATCCCTCCGCTGTTGCTGTTGTTACAACCTATGGATGCCTATGGATGCTGCCCTCAGCGACATCAGTGGCCAGCGCTGGTCCGTCTTGGTGAAGAACGTGCCTGTGCGGCCCGAAAAGCTCGCTGATGCGGATCTGGTGCTGCTCTGTCAGCAGGGATCCCAGCCCCATCGGGAGGCTTTTGCCGAGTTGATGCGTCGCCATCAGGCCCATGTGGACAAAGTGCTCTACCATCTTGCTCCCGACTGGCACGACCGGCATGATTTGGCCCAGGAAGTTTGGATCCGGGCCTACCGCCACCTGAAACGCCTACAGGAGCCGGCGAAATTTCGCAGTTGGCTGGGGCGGATCGCCACCAACCTGTTTTACGACGAGCTGCGCAAGCGCAAACGACAGCAGCAGCCCCTTTCTCTGGATGCGCCGATTCAGATGCGGGATAGCGAGATGGAATGGGAGCTGCCCAGCGAGAGCCCCAGTCCCCATGAGCACCTCGCCACCTGCGAGTTCTACGAGCGATTGCACCAAGCCGTCCGCGACCTGCCGCAGGCCTTTCGCCAGACAATCCTGCTGCGGGAAATTCAGGGGATGGCTTATGAGGAAATTGCCGAGATCACAGGGGTGTCTTTGGGCACTGTTAAGTCTCGCATTGCGCGCGCCCGCGCCCGCCTACAATCCACCCTAAAACCCTACCTTAATGGTGAATGACCATGGTTCGCGGCAACCCCAACCCCGACCCCAGGGATCCCCAGCAAGAGCTGCCGGTGGTGGATGAGCGCTTTGAACAGTTGAGCGCCTACTTGGATGGGGAATTGTCGTCCCAGGAGGCGCGGCAGGTGGAAGATTGGCTGGCCAGCGATCCTCAGGCGCGGCAACTGTACAGCCAACTGGCAGCTCTGCAGGCCGGTTTGGCCAACCTCAAGGCCCCCACCTTGGATCCCATCCAGACGGAGCTGTTGATCAGCCGTGTGTTCGCTGAGCTGGATCGGCGGCCAATGCTCGACCTGGGCTGGCGGCAACGTAAGGGCACCCCTTGGGGACGGGTGGCAGCGGCTGTAGTGGCCTTGGCAGGGGCGGGCTGGGTGGGATGGCGTTGGTCTCA
>NZ_JANSHW010000003.1:0-5948 GCF_047461815.1 Synechococcus sp. R6-10 | reverse complement strand
CGCCCATCCGGTTTGCTGCTGGTGGTCAAGAGCAGATGGGTGGTAGGGGGTAACTGGGCCAGTGTGCGCTCCACTTCTTCCCACAGATCTTCCGAGCAATGGTGGGTGAGCGTCGTCTCTTCCAGCCAAACCAAGCGGGCGGTGGATCCCAGCGGCGGGGTCATGGCTTGGTTGAGCCCGGCAATCGTGGATTCCGGCGGCAGGCGATCGTAGTTGAAAGCAGCCCAGTGGGGATCCAGCACTTGGTCGCGCAACTGCTGCACCGCCTGCATCAGGCGATAGGTATCATCCCCCCAGTACAGGTAAACGGGCACGCTTCGACCGATTGATCCCCAATCTCCCAGCGGAGATCTCCATTTATTCACAATCTACTCAATAGCCAAATGCAGCCATGGCACGGGATCCACCGAATGGTTGTGGACAAATAGCCCCCAATGCAAGTGGGGCCCCGTAGCCGTTCCCGTAGCCCCAATGGCCCCAACCGGCTGGCCGGCTTCCACCCACTCTCCCTCTCGCACATCGATGCGGCTCAAATGCAGCAACAAGCTGGTCACTCCTTGGCCGTGATCGATGCCGATGGTATTCCCGTGAACGCGAAAGCCTTCCGATTCGTAGCCCACCAGCCTAACCCAACCGGCTGCGGGAGCCACCACCACTGCCCCCACAGGGCCTGCATAGTCAATACCGCGATGATAATAATCTTCCGCAAACTGGCCGTTGTAGTAGCGGCGCACCCCAAACGCAGTGGTAACCGGGCCTTGGGCTGGACGGTGAAAATACCCTTGCCAGTACTTCTCCGGGCTGATGTGCTGCCGAAAAGCCTCTACCTTAGTCCATTCCACCTCTGTGGCCCAGACGCTGGCCCCCGCCGGTAGGCGAATCCTTTGAACGGGGAACTCTCGCGGTTGCAAAGACAGTTGCAAGGGAGGTGGGATGGCATCTTGGATAAACCCTTGGATCTGAATCTGGCGAGCTCCAGGAGCATCCAAAGGGGTAGTGGGGATCAACGCCCGCCAACGGTTGGCCGCTATCTGGAAAGCTGGGTAGTGGGCTTGTGTGCCATCGGGATGGATTAGGCTGACCCTAGGCCAATCCCCAAGCAAAGTTTCCGGTGCGGCTGTGATTTGCACAGAAACGGTGTACCCCAAAAGGGGATCGGGAGGGCTCACCTGCACCTGGAGAGTACTGGCCTCAGCAGAGAGCGCTCCCAGACAGATCCCACAGCCCAAGCCCAAGATGATCTTTATCTCGGATCTTTGTCTCGACATTCATCCTCACCCCTTCCCACCTCATCCGTATTTTCCCCATACTTCATTTTGCGTAAGCCAGCTCACCTTGTCTAAGCGGTTTGGCTGGGATCCCTGCTCAACTTGGTGGAGGGAGTCAGTCCAAGTGAAGATACCGAGCCCAGCTTGACTCAAGTTGTTTAAGAATAGGTCAAGTACTCGCCCTGTCTGGCGAAAACAAAGGCATCTTTACATAACTTTCATAATCCAGAAGTCTCCGCAGCTCAAAAAGTTCTGTATTCCCACTGAAGAGGTTTCGTAGACCTTCTCCTACAGTTGAATTAGGAGCAGAGACTGCAGGGTTAAAGATTATGGATGGCATTGGCGAGTTTGAGTTTAAGGTGCAAATCTTAGCCCGTTGCATGGGATCCGCCCTGGGTCTGGGCCGTCCTACTCGTATTCAGATTCACTATTCCAACTCCAATTCCCAGAACGCAGTTAGAGCCAAGGAAGGTTGGTCTGGATCCCGCTTAGGCGATCAAATCCCTTCTCCTAATGCCGAAGGTGAAAGAGGATCTCAAGGTCAAGTGTTAGCCTGTGTTGCCTGAAGAATCTTTTGAGAATCGGTCTGTGGTAGGTCAGGAGATCTTCGATTGCGGCAATCCAACATTTGATTGAAGATTGAGATAGAGCTTTTTGTAGTTTTTCCTGCTGTTCTTCTTTGCTTTTTACAGAGACTTGTTCTTAAGATTGAAAACCCAACTTTGATAACTCTTCGATGCCTTTTCTTGTAGAGTCTTGTGAGTCAGCCGGTTCTTTGTTTTTGTTGAGGGGTACTTTGTCCGGCTGGCGCGATAAGAGGTTGCGCTCTTCTTCGTTGTCTCCTTGCCTCTGGGGATATAAGCTAGAACTTCGTCCCACCGACGCAATCGGAAGGTGACTTGGGGCGTATGAACTTGTGCCCAACAGGCTCCGGAGGGTTATGGAACGAGCAACGCAACGGTGGCACGGTTTTCTGCTGCGCGATTTTCCCATCAAGGCTTGGTGGCAGGGAAGCCTTTTGGGTCGTCTATTGGGATCCCTGCAAAGTTGGGGGAAGAGCAGCGTATTGGTTCAAACTTCCGACCGGATTGGCCTGGGGCTAGTGCTGCTCTACTGGATTTTCTCTGCACAAAGCTCCACCGGCATCCTGGGCCTGATTTTGCTGGCTATGGCTGCTCTGGTGGGCCTGTGCGCTTTGGTGGAAATGCCGATTGGGCTGCCGCTGCATCTGCCCCTGGGCCTTTTCTGGGGAATTGCCACCTTGGCAACGATTCTCTCTCCGGTTGCCTACGCAGCACGGGATGGCTGGCTGAAGTTGACTCTCTACCTGGCTGGTTATCTGTTGTTGCATCGTCTGCTGCGCAAACCCCAATTCCGAGATGGGATCGTTGGATCCCTGCTTTTGGTCAGCTTGGTGATGGGGGTCTACGGCCTGCGGCAATACTTTTATGGGGCAGCAGAACTGGCCACCTGGGTGGATCCGGAGTCGGGTTTGGCGGGTCTGACGCGGGTGTACAGCTATCTGCGCAATCCAAATCTGTATGGGGGCTACTTGATCCCGGTCATTCCTCTGGGGCTGGCCGCCACTTGGATTTGGCCCAGTTGGGGGGCGAAACTCCTGGCCGGGTTTACGACGGCGGTGAACCTGATTTGCCTGTTGCTCACCTACAGTCGTGGCGCCTGGATTGGGGGGCTGGCCACGCTCACCCTGATGGCCGTGCTGTTGGCGCAGTGGCATTCTGTCGATTTGCCAGCCCGCTGGCGGCGTTGGGCCTTGCCGGTCCTGTTGGGCGGAGGGGGGGCTGCTCTGTTGCTCGGGATCCTGACGGTACGCTCCCTGCGGCTGCGGGTGCAGAGCCTTTTTTGGGGGCGGTTGGATACCAGCAACAACTTTCGCCTCAATGTCTGGGCGGCGGTGCTGGAGATGATCCGCGACTTTCCCATCTTGGGGATCGGCCCCGGCAATGTTGCCTTTAACCGCGTCTATCCCCTCTACCAACGAGGCAACTTCAGCGCCCTTGGAGCCTATTCAGTGCCGCTGCAGCTCACCGTAGAGACTGGCTTCATCGGATCTTTAACTTTCGCCTGGTTTCTCTTGGTGCTCTGGGATCACGGCTGGAGATGCTGGAAAACTTTGCTCAACTTGCGGGATCCCCAGGGTCTGTGGGTGGCAGCAGGCTTGGCCGCTTGCACCGGCATGATGGCCCACGGCTTGGTGGATACCATCTGGTATCGTCCCCAGGTACAAATGCTGTGGTGGCTTGCGGTAGCGCTCATTACAGCCAGCTTGGCCTCTCTTAGCCCTCAGCCGCCCGTGGATGTTGGTGAGACCCCATCGGAGACTTCCTCCCGTTAAGGTAGCTTAAGCTTGGCCTTCCGGTCTTGACGGGAGCAAATCCAGAGTGGTAAGCATCTTCAGTAGGAGATAAAAATGTATCTGTTTTTACAATTTGCAGGTGTCAGTAGTGTTAGAAATTAGCGGAATTGTCCGGGGTGCAGGAGGCAAATGAAAAAAATCGAGGCCGTAATCCGGCCATTCAAGTTGGATGAGGTCAAAATTGCTTTGGTCAATGCCGGAATTGTCGGCATGACTGTAAGTGAAGTGCGGGGCTTTGGTCGCCAAAAGGGACAAACCGAGCGTTATCGGGGATCCGAGTACACGGTAGAGTTCCTACAAAAGCTGAAAGTGGAGATCGTGGTTGAAGATGACCTGGTGGATACGGTGGTGGAGAAGCTGATTGCAGCGGCTCGCACCGGCGAAATCGGGGATGGCAAGATTTTCATCAGCCCCGTCGAAAAAACCATCCGCATCCGCACTGGCGAACTCAACCAAGATGCCCTATGAGAAGGGATCACGTTCAGGGTTTGGGTTGCCCGGCCTGAGCCTCGTGTGAGTTTGCTTCATGTCTCTTTTGCTGTATATCTGATGAGGTGTTCTTGCCCTACTTTTCGGGTAATGTGTTGCGAGAAGTACTGTCACTTTAGGTGAGTCGAAAAGCATGAGTACAACAATGATCCAAAAGCTCAAGAGCCAGGTGCCCCAGTGGCTTTGGCGACCGGCCAAGTGGAGTCTGACTGCCGCTCTAATGGCTGCGCTGGTTTTTCTATTCGGCCAGGGAACTGCCTTTGCTCAAGAGGCCGAGGAAGTTCAGAAACACGCTGACGTTGTTTGGACGATCGTGGCAGCAGCCTTGGTGTTCTTCATGCAGGCGGGGTTCGCCATGGTAGAGACGGGCTTTACCCGCGCCAAGAACGCCGCCAACATCATGATGAAGAACTTGATGGACTTCTGCATGGGCTGTTGCGCCTTCTGGTTCATCGGGTTTGGCCTCATGTTCGGCAAAAGTACTGGCTTCTTCGGCACTGACTGGTTTGCTTTTGGCTGGCAGCAGGCTTACGAGGCAGATGGCTGGCCCTTTACTTTCTTTGTCTTCCAGATGGTGTTTGCCGCTACCGCCGCCACCATTGTTTCCGGAGCGATGGCAGAGCGCACCAAGTTCTTGGCCTACTTGATCTACTCCATCGTTATTTCTGGGCTAATCTACCCCATCTCTGGGGGTTGGGCCTGGAACGGGCTGTTCGGCGACTACAACGGCGGCACAGCCGGCTGGCTGGAAAATCTGGGCTACATCGACTACGCCGGGTCGGGGGTGGTGCATTTGGTAGGCGGCGCTGCGGCCTTGGCAGGTGCGATTGCGCTTGGCCCTCGCATTGGCAAGTACGGCCCCAATGGAGAGCCGCGGGCTATTCCCGGCCACAACCTGCCGCTGGGGATGTTGGGGGTGTTTATCCTCGCCTTGGGCTGGATCGGGTTTAATGCCGGTTCCACCACTGCAGCCTCTGTCGATATTGGCTGGATTGCCATGAATACGCTGCTGGCAGCTTCGGCTGGAGCAATTGGGGCGACGTTCACCTCTTGGGTTCATTTTGGCAAGCCGGATATGACCTTTGCCGCCAACGGTGTCCTGGCCGGCTTGGTGGGGATCACTGCCCCTTGCGATAGCGTCCATCCTTTGGGTGCTCTGATCATCGGCTCGGTGGCCGGGATTCTGGTGGTGATTTCGGTGGTGATCCTGGATACGGTGCTGAAAATTGATGACCCGGTGGGCGCGATTTCGGTACACGGCACCTGTGGTATCTGGGGGGTGTTGGCAGCAGGGATCCCCTTCTTTGCCAATGCCAACTATGCTGAAGAGGTCACCTGGGCCCAATTTGGGGTACAAGTGGTGGGCGCTCTGGCCTACTTCCTCTGGCCCTTTATTACCTGCTTGATCCTGTTCTTTATCCTCAAGGCTGTAACCGGCCTGCGCACCAGCGCCGAGGAAGAGATCGCCGGTTTGGATGTGGGCGAGCATGGCAACGTGGCCTACCCCGACTTCGTTACTGCTGCCACCGATTCGGAGCAATCTTGAGCCGTTGTGCTCGGTCTGACCTGGGGTTGCCGGATCGGAGCATTGCTGAACTGAGCATCAAATGAGCATCAAAAGGGAGGGTCAGGGCTGGCCCTCTCTTTTATGGCTTGCTGATGTATTTGGTGGCATTGGTGTAGGTGGTTACGGGTAGGAGGGGAGAAATAGCTCAAAATCGAGGTGTGGGACTTGGAATCGAGATGAAAAGTCAGATAGGTGAGACTGTTTTCTCTCGTCTTCGGCAGGGGATCCTTTTGGGTTTGAGGACAGG
>NZ_JANSHW010000002.1:0-9167 GCF_047461815.1 Synechococcus sp. R6-10 | reverse complement strand
AATCCGTACTGAACATATTATACATTATTTTCAGTATAGTTGAGCTTATTATTGACTAGAGTCATGCTCTTTCCTCTCTGCTCCCTTGAAGATTAAAGAACTGAAGTTCAGTATAAAGCCAACTCAGAGACGGCTCCAAATGCCAAGGCGCTCCTGCTGGGCTTTTTCTTGTAGGCCACCGTAGTAGCTGTCGTACTTGATGTTGTGGCTGTAGGGGATGATGCGGGCCAGGCCATTGCGCACCAACATGGCGTTCATCTGATGGCCTTCTAACCAGACATAGGCCTCCACCAAGCCCGTAGCATCTACGTTGCGCAGCAACTTATCCCCTTCCAGCTTGACGGTGCGGTAGAGGATGCGCTCCCGCATCAGTTCAATGGCTTGCTGGTAATAGGGGTTTTCTTCCGGGCTGAGACCCTCGATCCCGGCCAACTGGATTAGGCGCATCTTCTGTTCCCCTTCGATTTGCACCACTAGGGTGTCGCCGTTGACCACCCGCACCACAACCGCATCTGGGTAGCGATCGAAGCGGTGGTTGTCGAAGTAGAACCGGGTATCGGGAACGACCCGGGGCTCTCCAAACCCGTGGCCGGGAAGGACGGGTATGGCCAGAAGCAATCCCAATGCAGCAGAGCCGAGAGCAATACGCTGGAACATGACCTTAATCCCCCACTTTGGACGCAGCCCCCTCTTCTTTTCCCGCCGGGAAGTTTCTGGTGGCAACGCTCAAAGTGTAATGGTAGCGGCAACTCTCCAGAAAACAATCCCACCGCAGATTTGAATTGGCCAGCAGTAGATCCGCCGTTGGTTGGGTTGCCCAAGGCTCCCAGGCGACTGAGCCATTCCTGCTTGCTTTTCTTCAGTTCCCCGGCTCTCCCCGCAGTTGCTGGGCAAATTTGTCGGCGAACTTGTCGCTGTCGAAGCGAGCCTGCGCGTTTTGAATAGCTTGGTGAATGCGCCGCTCGGTCGCGTCCGTGGTGCGGAGCACTTTGCACCCATCTCGGGTGTGGGTATTTGGGGTATAGCCGGGCTGAGGGTAAAAGCTTGGAAGCCCTTCTCTACTCTAAGCCTTGAATCACGTTTTTCTTTCTGCTTCTCCCAAGGCGGCTCCGGCGGTCGTTGCCAAGGTATTAAAAGTTCCACGGCTCCTGCTCTCTTTGGGAGACATTCTGAACTCAAAAAGAGGCTCTGGGGTGGTTATTTGTAGAACCCAAGCTACTACGCGGGTACAGCGGGGCAAGTTTCCGGAGAGGTTATCAAGCGCTACACAGAGGCTCAGAAGACAGAGCAAGGGGGCGATTGAGTCCCTTTGGTCACACTCAAGGCTCATATCCATGCTGGCTTACAAGCTGAGGCAGTTTTGAGGGACGCTCTGTAGCTGCTGTCAACCTGCCGTGAACCTAGGACCGCTGAGATAAACGATGATAAAAACAGCAGCTGCTGTTAACCCTCCGGAGTTCGAAGCCTAGGGATCCCCTCCATGACTTCCCAGATTCAGCCCTGCACACGCGAACAGATCTTGAATGGAATGGGCATCACCACCCTGTTTTCGGCTCTCATTGTGGGTCTCTGGATCTGGCTGGGATCCTCCTTTCCCGTGCCGTTTCGCTGGGATCCCCTAGCCTTGGCGTGGGGGGCAGGGCTGGGACTGGGGGTGGCTCTGCTCAGCGGCGGGGTTTACCGGCTCTGGCCAGCCTATCGTCGGGCAGCCACTGCCTACTTACACTGGGTGGCGGATCCCTTGCAGTGGGGAGATATCCTTTGGGTGGGCCTGCTGCCGGGCTGGAGCGAGGAATGGCTGTTTCGCGGTGTGCTGCTGTCAGCTCTGGTGGCCAGCCCCTTAGGGTGGACAGGCGGGATCCTGCTGAGCGGCCTCTTGTTTGGCGCCTTGCATTGGCTGGGATGGCAGGGCTGGCCCTATGCCGTCTGGGCCAGCGGGGTTGGTATCCTCATGGGGATTGGCTTGTGGCTGTCGGGAAACCTGTTGGTCACCATTGTCGCCCACACCCTTGTCAACTGGATTGGGGTTTGTGCCTGGAAATGCTTTTTCTCTCAAGCGGAGCCCTGAAGGCCCTCTCCCCCTGTGGGAAAGAAGTTGAGGGTGGTCGGTAAGCAGCGCAGAACCTCAGGGAAGTCCCCCAAATTGAGGTGACCGTAACTTATGGTCGCTTCAGGTTAGGGTGAGATACCTAGGCTATTGAGAAAAGCCTTTGGTCGCATGTATTATTGCTCCGCAATGCTGACACGACGACGCGACCAACGTTTTGGGTGTGAGCGCATTGTCCTGGTTTGAATTGAAATGACCGTATTTGTCGATGCCTTCTCGTCAATGCCAATCCGAGACCTCTTGCAATTTCCAGTTTTGGGATCCTTCTCGTGGCTGCGCGTGGGGCGATCTTTGCTGCTCGTCGGGCTGGTGGTGTACGGCTACCTGCTCTGGCTGGGCTGGTTTCAATCGGAGCGAATGATCTTTTTGCCTCGTCCCGCCAGCTATCGAGATGGGGACGCCATTCTCAAGCTCACGACCTCTGATGGGCTACAGATTTCAGCGGTACATTTGCCCAATCCCGCCGCTGCCTACACCCTCCTCTACAGCCATGGCAACGCTGAAGACTTGGGGGATATCCTGCCCCGCTTGGTGCACCTGCAGCAGGCTGGGTTTGCCGTCTTGGCCTACGACTACCGCGGTTACGGCACCAGCGAAGGGATCCCTTCCGAGGCCGGCGCTTACAAAGATATCGAGGCCGCTTACACTTACCTAGTTGCCCAAGGGATCCCGCCGGAGCGGATCTTGGTCTATGGAAGATCAGTAGGGGGCGGGCCCTCGGTTTACCTGGCAGCGCAAAAACCAGTGGGCGGCCTGATCCTGGAATCTACTTTCGTGACTGCCTTCCGCGTCTTGACGCGCATCCCGCTGCTACCTTTCGATCGCTTCGACAACCTCAGCCGCATGGCCAAGATCAATTGCCCGCTGCTAATTTTGCACGGTACCCAGGATCGTCTAATCCCCTTCTGGCATGCTGAAACCCTTTATCAAGCAGCGAGGGATCCCAAACGCTTGGTGCCCATCGAGGGAGCCGATCACAACAACTTGCTGCAGGTGGCCAGAGAGCGCTATGTCACCATCCTGCACCAATTCGTAGCCGAGCTGGTGGATCCCCATGTCGTCTTCCCTCAGTAGCGGCTTAGGTGAGGACAATCTTAAAATCACCTGTAATCCGCTCGGAAAATCGGGGTTTATGTGGCAAGATCAAGAGGGATCGGATCGAAGGATTCGGATCCCTGTCTCACCGGACTGAACCCTTTTACGGAGGATCAAGAGCGTATGTCTCTCCGACTTGGCGATACTGCTCCCAATTTCACGCAAAAGTCTACCCACGGCGAAATCGATTTCTACTCTTGGGCCGGGGATAGCTGGGTGGTGTTGTTCTCTCACCCCGCCGACTACACGCCGGTCTGCACCACGGAGCTGGGCACCGTTGCGAAGCTGATGCCCGAATTTGAAAAGCGGGGTGTGAAGGTGATCGCCCTCAGTGTGGACGATGTGGAGTCCCACGTGGGCTGGGTGAAAGACATCGAGGAAACCCAGAACGCCACTTTGACCTATCCCATTTTGGCAGATGCAGACCGCAAGGTCTCTCAGCTCTACGGCATGTTGGATCAAACCAACCTCAATCAAGAAGGGCTGCCCCTGACGGTGCGCTCGGTGTTCGTTATTGATCCCAATAAGAAGATCCGCCTCATTCTCACCTACCCGGCCAGCACGGGCCGCAACTTCGACGAGCTCCTACGGGTGATCGATGCCCTGCAGTTGACGGATAAGTATAACGTTGTCACTCCCGCCGACTGGAAAGACGGTGACGATGTTATCATCCCGCCTTCGTTGAAAGATCCGGAATTGCTGAAAGAAAAGTTCCCGAAAGGCTACAAGGAAATTAAGCCCTATTTGCGGGTCACCCCTCAGCCCAACAAGTAGAAGTCTCAGCAATCGAACCTACTTTCGGCTGATCCCTTCTCTGCCGAAGCTGCGCTCCCCTCGATTTGGATCCCCGACCAGGGGATCCTTTTTTATTTCAAGCCAGATTGAGACACTTTCCCTTTGGGAGAGAGGAGTTAGGGATCCCTCATTTTGCAGTTGGGGAAAGTTTATTCTTCGGGGAAAGAAGCCGCCTCTGCTGCTTTTTTGGCCAGCTCATCTACTGTGAAGTAGCGATGAAATTTATCCGTCACGCGCAACCAAGGGGAACGGCAGCCTTCTTTGCGATAGCGGGTCACAAAGCCTTTTTCCACCAGCTCTGCCACGTGCTGATAAGCACCTTGACCGCGCAACTCCACCAAATCGGCTTGCGAGAGGGGGCCACGCAGAATGATTGTAGCCAGGGTACGGGTAGCACCCACCCCAATTTCAGGGGGTAAAAGCTGGTTGGCCAGCTCCAAAAACGGCTCCCGCAACTGCAGGGCAAACCCTTCCCCCACCTGTAGGACTTCCAGGGCAGAATCGCGATGGGCATAGTCTTCCATTAATTCCAGCAGCGCATCGTAGGCTTCGTCGCGACTGCAATGGGCCAACTGGGCCAGGGCGGATAGCTCCAGGGGCTGCCCTTTTAAGTAGAGGATCGCTTCGATCTGATTTTTCAGGGCCAAGACACGCTCCCTCTGACCTTGCCTTTCCGCCAACAAGGGATGCGAAATCGACTTAAGAGAACGCGGGGCCATTGCAACAAGGGATCCGCTCAACTTGCTCCGTAGCATAGCAGCAGTTCTAGGCTGAGGGATCCCTTGGCCAAGCGGGCCGGATCCATCCTCGCCTTCGAGCTAGAACCCTACCCCTGATGCCACCACCATCACCACCACCGCCGCAAAGATAATCAAGGCGTAAAACTGGGCCTTGCCGCTCTCCAGGTATTTCATCACCTCGCCGCTCACCATGGTCACCAAGCCCGTCAGGTTGACCACACCATCCACAATGCGGCTGTCCACCTCCAGCGCCTCCCGTGCCACGAAGCGGGTGCCCTGCACAAAGACTCGCTCATAGAGGTCGTCAATGTACCACTTGTTGAGGGAGAAGTAGTAGAGCGGCTGCAGGCTTTGGGGGAAGGTGCCCGGGTCGATGCGCTTTTGCCAGTAGATCAAGCTGGCCAAGGTGATGCCGATCAGCCCAATGCCCACGGAGCTACCCGCCATGATCAGAAACTCTGCCCAATCGAAATGGCCCGCCAGCACCTCCTGCCACTCTGCTGCCACCAGCGGCAAAATCGAGCCTGCCTCTGCCACAGACTCAGTCGGTGGGTGGATGAAAGCTTCAAAGAAGTTGGCAAAAGGGGTGCCCACCAGGCCAATCAGCACAGAAGGGACGGCCAGAGCCAACAGCGGGAAGGTCATCGACCAAGGGGACTCATGGGGCTCTGAGGCATGGGCATCTCCGTCGTGCAGGTTTTCGTGGGCTTCAGGATGGCTGCTGGGCTGGGGTTTTTCTTGAATGTTCATGGCTCCAGGGCCAAAGGCCGGTTGTTTCCCCGCAAAAACGTAGGCAAAAGCTGGCACAGGACGGCCCTGGCTGATGGCCACCTCCTGCCGCAGTCTCAGGTTGGTGCCGCGAAACTCCCCTTCGAAGGTGAGGAAGTAGATGCGGAACATGTAGAAGGCGGTGATCCCGGCGGTGAGGAAGCCCACCCCCCACAGAGCTGGGTTCCGTTCGAAAACAGCGCCCAAGATCTCGTCTTTAGACCAAAAGCCGGCGAAGGGCGGGATCCCACAAATGGCCAACGTGCCGATCAAAAACGTGATGGCCGTAACCGGCATGTATTTGCGCAACCCCCCCATCAGGCGCATGTCTTGGGCCAAAACCGGGTCATGGCCGACCACCGCTTCCATGCCGTGGATAACTGAGCCAGAGCACAAAAAGAGCATCGCCTTAAAGTAGGCGTGGGTCATCAGGTGAAACAGGCCCGCCCCATAGCCGCCGCACCCCATGGCCATGACCATGTAGCCCAGCTGGGAAATGGTGGAGTAGGCCAAGCCTTTTTTGATGTCGTTTTGGGTGATGGCAATGGTGGCCCCCAAGAAGGCTGTGCCCGCCCCCGTCCAGGCGATGATGTCCATGGCCACCGGGATCCCTTCCAGCACTGGGAACATGCGGGCCAAGAGGAATACCCCAGCCGCCACCATCGTCGCCGCGTGGATGAGAGCGGAAATGGGCGTGGGACCTTCCATAGCATCCGGCAACCACACATGCAGGGGGAACTGAGCGGACTTGGCCACCGGCCCCAAGAACACCAACACTGCAAACAGGGCAATCAAGCTGCTGCTCACTGCCCCGCTAGCCAGCATCTCCTGCAAGTTGCGCCCGATCTCGTCAAACGCGAAGGTGCCGGAAATCCAGTAAAAACCTAAGATGCCCAACAGCAGGCCGAAATCTCCCACCCGGTTGACCACAAACGCCTTTTGCGCTGCTTCTGCCGCCGCCTGCCGGTCGTGCCAAAAGCCGATGAGCAGGTAGGAGCACATCCCCACCAGCTCCCAGAAGATATAGATCTGCACCAGGTTGGGGCTGACCACCAAGCCCAGCATCGAGGAGCTAAATAAGCTCAGGTAGGCGTAGAAACGCACATAGCCGGGATCGTGGGCCATGTAGCCATCGGAGTAGATCTGCACCAGAAAGGCCACCGTGGTCACCACCACCAGCATCATGGCGCTCAGGTGATCCACGACAAAGCCCATGTCCACCGAGAAGGATCCCGCCTGGGCCCAGGTGATGGTTCTGAGGACGGTTTCGTGCCCTTGCACCTGGCTGACCAAAAGGGCAAAGGCATGAACCATCGCCGTCCCGGTCGCGAACACGCTCAAAAAGGCAGCCAAAGAGCGGTTGGCCCTTGTCCAGGCGTTGAACATCAGGATACCTAAGCCGAGGAGAAAGGCTGCCACCAAAGGATAGACGGGGATCAACCAGGCGTATGTGTAGATGAATTCCATGGGAAATGCTTCCGAATGCGTCCTCTCACAGCAACGAACCTGCTCTGCTAGCCCTGCAATTGGCCGGTGGGAGTGTCTGGTGGGCTGGCATTTGCTCAACTGCTTCTGCCATTGTAAACTTTTGCGACAGAGTGCGGATCCGGATCCCGAGCATCAAGTCCATCACAGCAGAGGCTTTTCCCAGAGATCAATCGGGATCCCCGCAGCTAAATCTGTAAATATCCTAAAGAATCGGCTCTGAGCCCAAGCTGACGGTCGCAAGCAAAAAGATGACAGGGATCCCTTGCGAGCGCTACAACGAAGGCTAGATCTACTGGCGGTCTGGAGAAACTACCCATGAGCTTGAACCTGGTGACCCTGGTGGGGCGAGCCGGCATGGATCCGGAGGTGCGCTACTTTGAGTCGGGCAGGGTGGTGTGTACCTTCAGCCTGGCGGTGAACCGATTCCGCAAAGGAGAAGACAAGCCCGATTGGTTCAGCCTAGAGTTGTGGGGCCGCACTGCCGAGGTGGCCGGAGAGTATGTGCGCAAAGGCAGTCTTATCGGAGTAACGGGCAGCCTCAAGTTCGATCGCTGGAAAGACAAATCCACCGGAGAAGAGCGCCAGAGGCCCATCATCGCTGTAGATCGCCTAGAACTGCTGGGATCCCGTCAAGACCGCGACTCCAACCTGCCCCCCGAAGAGCCGTTTTGACCCGTTGGACTGGAGCTGGGCAACCTCAAGGTTCCGCTCCTTCCAAGCATCGCCTACAGGCCTGCACCACTGCTGTCAAATCCTGGCTGCACCAGGGATAGTCCAACGGGGGTCGCCGGATCACCCACAGAGGGATCCCCAGGGTTTTGGCCACTGCCTGTTTGATCCCCAGCCCACCTGCTTCCCCAGAAGCTTTGCTGATCACCACCTGAGGGCTGAACCGCTGCCAAAGCTGCAGTTCTTGCTCAAAGCTGAGGGGCAAGCGCATCCCGATCACCCGCTCGGCAGGGATCCCGGCTTGCACCGCTTGGGGAACCGATTCCGGCAGCACCCGTGCCCACAGTTGGCAGCGGTCTTGCCAAGGCACAAACAGGGGCAGCACCTTCACTCCCACCGTCAGCAGCACCCGCCGCCCCGCCAGCACCGCCTCTGTGAGCACCCCCTGCCAGTCCGGCACCACCTGGACCCAGGGATCCAGCTCCAGAGGAGGGCGTTCGTAGCGCAGGTAGGGGATCCTCAGTTGGGCCGTCACCCGGATGGCCAGTTGCGAGATTTGCTGGGCAAAAGGATGAGAGGCATCCACCACTACGCGGATCCGGCACTCTTGCAGGAATTGTTCCAGAGATGGCGGCGAAAATCGGGTGACCACCACCTGACCAGGCAAATCCTGATACAGCCTTCTGGCCCCTTCGGTGGTGACGGTTGCCACCCAAGGGATCCCCTGCCGGCTGAGGGCGTCGGCCAAGCTGCGGCTCTCGCTAGTGCCCCCGATCAAAGCCACTTCAACTGGACTACCAACTGAGCTCATGGTGTGTTGCCAAACTTTGACGCCCGTAGATACGATCAAGATCACCGGCTGGAGGCAATTGCTCATGATCGAGATGCATGTGGCTGGGATTGCGGTCGATGCCGTCAACCAAAACCCCATTGTCATCCTGCGCGATGGCAGTGAGCGTCGTGCCCTGCCCATTTGGGTGGGAAAAGCAGAGGCCAACGCCATTTTGCAGGCCCTGGACGACCAAAAGCCACTGCGCCCCATGACCCATGATCTCATCCTCAATTCCTGGAAGACGTGGGGGATCAAGCTGGAGCGAGTCATCATTCACGCGTTGCTGGATAACACCTTCTACGCGGTGCTCGTCACCGTGAATGGTGACAAAAAACAAGAGATCGACTGCCGCCCCAGCGATGCCATTGCCCTCGCTCTGCGGGCCCATGTTCCCATCTGGACGGTGGAAGAGGTCATTGCGGAAGCCTCGATCCCCATGAACCAGGATGCCGACGAGGCGGAGCGGGAGGCCTTTCGCAAGTTTGTAGAAAATGTAACCCCCAGAGACTTTATCCGCAGCTACCCCATGACCGACCATCCCACCGAAGCCGACAGTTAAGCAGCTAAGGCGGATCCCACCCCCAGGGATCCCGGCAGACAGGCCATGCCCCAGGTTGCCAGGTTAACGGTCTATCCCATCAAGTCCCTGGATGGGATCTCTTTGTCTGAGGTG
>NZ_JANSHW010000001.1:0-13919 GCF_047461815.1 Synechococcus sp. R6-10 | reverse complement strand
ACAGGAAGGTGTCAACTACTACTTTCGCAGCCGGGAGGAATTTCTCAACTTGATTGAAGCCAACGAGCTGTTGGAATGGGCACAGTACGCGGGCAACTTTTACGGCACTCCCCGCGAGATCGTGTTCCAAAAACTCAATCAGGGTCAGGATGTGCTGCTGGAAATTGAGCTGGCGGGGGCCCGTCAGGTGAGGCAACAGTACCCAGATGCCATTCGCATCTTTCTCTGTCCCCCTTCTCTGGAAGAGCTGGAACGTCGCATCCGCGAGCGCGGACAAGACTCAGAGGCCAGCATCGAGCGCCGCCTGGAACAGGCCCGCAAGGAATTAGATGCCCAAGACGAATTTGACTACGTGATTGTCAACGACAACCTGGAGCAAGCGCTGCAGGAGCTGGAAGCCCTGCTCTATCCCCCCTCTCCCTCTTCAAAGGAGCAGCAGCCCTAGCTTCTCCAGCCCCTTCCCGGAACGCTGGTGTCGGTGGTGCAGTGGCTCCAGATTGGGCCTAGGGTTAACTTTCGGTTAAGAAAAAAGCTGCTGGGGAGGGTAGTTTGGCTTTACCAAAAAACTGGGTCTGAAGCCCCGCCCTAAGGCCTACGGCCCGCTGACGCGACCAGGGCGGCTTTTATCTTGCTAGACCTTTGATAAAGTAGGCTCATGCGCGTCCTCGAAGCCAAGCTCCTCAACGGCACAGCCCAGCAGTACCAAGCCTTGGATGAGGCCATTCGGACTGCCCAGTTCGTGCGCAACAAGTGCCTGCGCCACTGGATGGATCATCAGGGGGTGAACAGGGCCACGTTGTACTCCCTCTGCAAGGACTTGGCCAGAGAGTTCCCCTTCGCCCAGAAGCTGAACTCCTCTGCCCGACAAGCCAGTGCGGAGCGAGCCTGGTTTGCCATCTCCAACTTCTACCGCCGCTGCAAGGAGAAGGCAGCCCGGAAGGGCTATCCCAAGTTCCAGAAACATTGTCGCTCCGTGGAGTACAAAATCTCCGGCTGGAAGCTCTCCCAAGATGGAATGTCCATGACCTTCACGGACGGC
This sequence comes from Synechococcus sp. R6-10, assembly GCF_047461815.1. Lineage (NCBI taxonomy): Bacteria > Bacillati > Cyanobacteriota > Cyanophyceae > Synechococcales > Synechococcaceae > Synechococcus > Synechococcus sp. R6-10. The sequence goes on along the minus strand of NZ_JANSHW010000001.1, from coordinate 12,880 downwards.
TTCCAGGCAGGCACCTTTGCTTTGTATTGCAACGACAAGGCGCGGCGGGACATCCTCACCCTGAAAATCAATCGGGTGCGGGTAGTGCGGAGAGCCGATGGCTACTACGCCCAGTTCTGCCTGGACGTGGAGCGTCGGGAGAAGGTGGGCTACACCGGCGAGGTGGTGGGGCTGGATGTGGGCTTGATGCACTTCTACACCGACAGCCACGGCCACAAGGTAGAGTGCCCCCAGTTTTTGCGTCGTGCCGAAAGGAGGTTAAAGCGAGAGCAACGCAGGTTAAGTCGGAAGTTTCGGAGAGGGGCCAAACCCCAATCCAAGAACTACCACCAGCAGAGGAAGCGACTGGGCAAGGTGCATCTCAAAGTCCAACGCCAGCGTAGAGACTGGGCTGTGAAGTTGGCCCGGTGCGTAGTGCTCGCCTACGGCGGCGCGGAGCGCTTTGTCTAGCGACATCGTGGCGTATGAGGACTTGCCGGTGCGCAACTTGGTGTGGAATCACCACTTGGCCAAGTCGATTCACGATGCCAGTTGGAGTTTGTTCACCGGGTGGCTGGACTACTACGGGAAGGTCTTCAACAAGGTGGTGGTGGCCGTGCCGCCCCAGTACACCAGTCAGGACTGTTCTCGGTGTGGCCACCGGGTGAAGAAGACGCTGTCCACTCGCACCCATCAATGCCCGCAGTGTGGGGTGGTACTTTGCCGGGATGAGAATGCGGCCATCAACATCCTGCGCAAAGGGTTGGAGTTGTTGGGTGAGGAGTGGAACAACGGTACCTTTGGGCAAAAGGGAGCCGCCCCGAAAGGGGGAACGCCTGGGGAGAAAGGCCTACGGCCCGCTGCCGCGATGAGCACCGCTGCTGTGGAGGGGCAACCTGACACGGTAAGTGCTGTCGCAGAACCAGGAACCAGAATCCCCTGCCTTTAGGCAGGGGAGTATGTCAATTGTGAGATAATGGTAAAGCTGCGCTTTCTGTGCAGCCTCTGGTTCTAATCAGTTCTATCTGGCCAATTAGGGGATAGTATGCTGCACACACTATCTGGCCAATTAGGGGATAGGTCTCCAGCTCTGATCGGGATCCACTGTATCCTGGAGCTTTACGACTGCCCGGCCAAACTTTTGGATGATGCCTCTCTGGTGCAACAGGCTTTGCGAGAGGCAGCCAGACGCTCCAACTCCACCTTTTTGGGAGAGCTGTGCCATCCATTTGAGCCGCAGGGGATTACAGCCCTCGCTCTTTTGGGGGAATCCCACATCTCCATTCACACCTGGCCCGAAGCGGGCTACGCGGCGGTGGATGTGTTCACCTGTGGTCGCCACACCCGACCGGAAGCGGCCTGTGAATATCTGATCGACGTGTTTCAAGCGCGACGATATTCCCTGCGCAAGGTGCCCCGCCGCACCGCGCAACCGACACTCCTGGAAGAGGCCCCAGACTCGGCTGAGGTGCTCACCTGTGAAGCGACCCGACGAAGGCGCTGAGATCTTCGCCAATCGCAGCTTTTTCCAAACTGTCATGGGGGCCATCTGTAGGCTGGGTGGGATCCGATTCACCCCAGAGGTCAGTCTATGTTGCTGGAAAAAGCTGTAGCGAGGTGCTTATGAGCAGCCCGAGAAGTTTCTTCTGGGTTCAGGAGTACTTTACCCCTTGGGACTACACCGCCCGTGCCGTCACGCGCATCTTGGCCTACCGAAAAACCCCTTTCCAGGAGATGCTGATCGCCGAGACGGGGGCCTTCGGCAAGGGTCTGATGCTGGATGGGCATTGGCAATCCACTACCGTGGATGAGTTTCTGTACCACGAGGCTTTGGTTCATCCGGCTATGGTGCAGGTCGTGCAAGCGGGCGGGATCCCCCGGCGGGTACTGGTGTTGGGGGGGGCAGAAGGGGCAACGCTGCGGGAGGTGCTGCGTTGGCGCTCGGTGGAGCAGGTGGTGATGGTGGACATCGATGGGGAGGTGGTGGCAGCCTGCCGAGAGCACCTGCCGGAAATGCACCAGGGATCCTTTGAAGATCCGCGGGTGGAGGTGGTGATTGCCGATGCCTTGGATTTTCTCCAAGAAACAGGCCCCATTTGGGATGTGATCCTTTCCGATCTCTCCGATCCCATTGAGTCCGGCCCTGCCTATCGCCTCTTCACCCAGGAGTTTTTCCGCCAGATTCGCTCCAAGTTGCAGCCCGATGGGGCTTTCACCATCCAAGCCGGGCCGACGGGGCCGGTTGAGCTTCATCAACACACCCGCATTGTTCGCACCCTGAAAACGGTGTTTGCCGCCGTGCAGCCCTACGCCATCTATGCCCCCACCTACGGTGGCCCACTGGGTTTTGCCCTGGCAGCTCAGGATCCCATCTCCCCCAGGCCAGAACCGGAGCAGATCGACCAGATGCTGAGCCAACAGTTGGATCCCGAGCGGGGGGCACTGCAATTCATCGATGGCATTACCCTTCTGGGCCTCTACCAAGTCCCAGCTCACCTGCGCCGTGCCATTGCCGCCGAGACCACGGTTTATACCCTGGACAACCCGCCTCGCATCGAATAAGGGGCTATCCAGCACCCCGAAGGGATCCCAGGAGAGTTTGTCTTTGGTGCCATAACTTGGTAGATTCGTCTGCAGCCGAATTTTGCTTCCCTAATGAGAGTCTTGGTTATTGGTGGTGACGGATACTGTGGCTGGGCGACGGCCCTATACCTATCCAACAGGGGTTATGAGGTGGCCATTCTCGATTCCTACGTCCGCCGCCTCTGGGATCTGCAACTGGGGGTTTCTACCCTGACCCCAATTGCCCAGCTAGAGCAACGGGTGGATTGCTGGAAGGGGCTAACCGGCAAGGACATTCCCATCTTTGTCTGCGACGTTACCAACTACGAAGCCCTGATCTCCTGCATGCGCCGCTTCCCGCCGGAGGCCATTGTTCACTTTGGCGAGCAGCGCTCTGCCCCTTATTCGATGATCAGCCGCGAGCATGCGGTGATGACCCAGGTGAACAACGTGGTGGGCACCTTGAACATCCTCTACGCCATCAAGGAGGAATTTCCCGATTGCCACCTGGTGAAGCTGGGCACCATGGGCGAGTACGGCACCCCCAACATCGACATCGAGGAGGGGTACATCACCATCGAGCACAATGGCCGCAAGGATACCCTGCCCTACCCCAAGCAGCCGGGATCCATGTATCACCTCTCCAAAGTACACGACAGCCACAACATCCACTTCGCCTGCCGCGTCTGGGGCCTGCGGGCCACCGACCTCAACCAAGGGGTGGTATACGGCGTGCTCACAGAAGAAACCGGCATGGACGAGGTGCTGATCAACCGTCTCGATTACGATGGCGTATTCGGCACAGCTCTGAACCGCTTCTGCATTCAAGCGGCCGTGGGCCATCCGCTGACAGTGTATGGCAAGGGCGGCCAGACCCGCGGTTTCCTGGATATCCGCGACACGGTGCGCTGCGTGGAGCTGGCCATTGCTCACCCTGCCGAGCCGGGCCAATTCCGGGTGATGAACCAGTTCACAGAGCAATTTAGTGTTGAGCAACTGGCGTTGCTGGTGCAAAAGGCGGGAGCCACCATGGGCCTGAAGGTGGAAATCAACCACCTGGAGAACCCCCGCGTCGAGCTGGAAGAGCACTACTACAACGCCAAAAACACCAAGCTCCTAGACCTGGGCCTCCAGCCCCACTATCTGTCCGATTCCCTCTTGGATTCGCTGCTCAACTTTGCTCTCAAGTACAAGGATCGGGTGGATGTGCGGCAGATTTTACCCAAGGTGAAGTGGAAAGGTTAACTCTCCAGGCAAGCTTGGGCCAGGCTCAGCCAGCCGCGCGCCAGGTTGTCCAGGTTATAGCCGCCTTCCAAGCCGAAGAGGGTTTTGCGGGTCACCTGCTCCAGGCAAAGGCGGGCCATGCGGCCAAAGTCTTCCGGCTCTAGCCGCATACCGGCCAAGGGATCCCCTTTGGCACAGTCGAAGCCGGCGCTCACCAGCAGCAAATCCGGCTGGAACGCTTGCAAGAACGGCAAGATCTTCTCGTCGAGGGCCTTTTTGTAGGCCAACCAATCCGAGCCGGCAGGCAAAGGCACGTTGCAGAGGTTGCCGTGGATCCCGGTTTCCTGGGCCAATCCCGTGCCGGGATAGAGGGGAAACTGGTGGATAGAGGCATAAGCCAGTTGGGGATAGCGCTCCACCACCGCCTGCGTGCCGTTGCCGTGGTGAACATCCCAATCGAAAATCGCCACCCGCTTTACCCCCGGCTGATCCAGCGCCCACAGCGCCGCAATGGCCGCGTTGCTGAAGAGGCAAAATCCCATTGCCCGTTCCGGCTCCGCGTGATGCCCAGGCGGACGACACAGCACCAAAGCCGGCTGAGCGGTGGCCAAAACCGAGGCAGAGCCGGCAATCCAAGCCCCCACAGCCAGGCGCGCTGCCTCAAAACTTCTCCCCGAGAGAGCAGTGTCGGCATCGATGCGTCCCCCACCTGCTGCTGCCAACTCAGCCACCTGTTGGATGTGCTGACGCGAGTGTACTCGCTCCAGCTCTGCCAGCTCCGCCAAGGGGGGATCCCGCCATTCCAACTGGTTGGCAAAAGGGGCACCACGCAGCGCCTTAACAATGGACTGCAAGCGAGCCGGACGCTCGGGGTGAAATGGCCCAGTATCGTGGCTGAGGAAAATATCAGAATAGTAAACAGGCAACATGGGCAGAGGCAACAAGCTAAGGCAACGCCTTTGCAGTGTAGCTTAAGCCCGCCCCCTCTATCCGTAGAAGACCTCTGACATGGATCCCGCATAGGGGTCAAGGCCAAAAGAGGCTTGTTGGAGTTTTTGATTGACCACATCCCGCACTACCGACCGCAGCAATTCCAGCTCAGAGGAATTGAGTTGATCGCGGCTGGGACACTCATCGGCAGCCAGCCACATGTAGATGGCGGGGACCCGGTTTAGGATCTGCTGCATCATCGCTTCCCGCTCCCTAGCGTCATAAAACACCTGTTGATGGGGGTGCTCAGTGGAGAGGATAGTTTCCAGTTCTCCCAATGCCAGGTACTCGACGATATTAACCAACATCTTTTCCATGATGAATGTCCCTCCTAAAAATCCCTGTCGCTCTTAAAAACAGACATTAAACAAAAAACGCTGCTTCCCCATCTTCCTCCGCTGCTTTTGGCACCGGATTTTGCCTACAGGCCGACCATTTAAGCCGGTTGCAGTTAAGTCTGCCGTCGGGAAGAAGTTGCGGTTTCGTTCGTAAGATCCTCTTGTGCAGCCAATCCTTGCCTCCTCTATTCACCTCGTTTGCCTTTCCACTTGCCGCTGAAAGCAGCCAATAGGAGCCATCAGCAGCTGGAAAATCTTTTTGCTGGTATTCAGTACCAACGAAGAATTATCAGCGTTCAAGAGAAACAAGGTAGAGCGTTTAACAAAGACTATAGAAACTCGACTGCAAAAGGCAGGAAGATCTTACTCAGCTATTTGTCATTCACTACCCTAACACGTGACTGTGTAAGAAATTGCGGGAATATTAAGAAACTTACATATTTCTTGACAATTGACTAAAACTTCTGTCTGTCAAGGAGGCCCTGGAAGGCAGTTAAAGAGTTGTAAAGAGCAACTCTTCCCTTGGCTCCAAGACCTGAAGAACTGCCAAATCCAGGGATCCAAAACAAATAGATTTAGCCTGCTATGGGCAGATCGACTCGCTGAGCCTGGATCCAGAAAGACTCTAGGTCATAGTAGTCCCTTTCCTGTTGCATAATCACATGGACAATGAGATCGGCATAGTCGATCAGTATCCAAGAGGCCGATTCCTGCCCTTCGATGCGGCGCGGAGTTTGTTTCCACTCGTCCCAAACCTTTTCCTCAATTGCTCGGGCAATGGCGCGGACTTGCGTGAGCGAGTAGCCGCTGACCAGAAGAAAGTAATCTGCCAAAGTGGAGACTTGGGATACATCCAGCAGAACGATATCGCCACCTTTTTTCTCTTCTGCCGCGCGAGCTGCACTCAGCGCCATGCAATAGATGGGATCCCCAGCAGGGGCAGGCATGAGATGTAGCAACTAAAACCCTCCTGAAACGACTGAGTTAACCTAGGACACCGCTTTTTCTAAAGGATGTAACAAAAAATGATTCCGAGTCATGAGTGTGCGCGGATGAACCACCTGATTCCGGTCTAGCAAAAATTTTAGGCTCAAGTCACATACTCCCACTACGGTTTTAGACAAATCTACAAAAGCCATCTGCCGCAACCGCTCCAATTCTGGGCTGTTGCCCCGATTCGGCTCCAGGGCATCGGCCACGAAAACCACACAACTGAGGGGATCCATGCCGGGCTGCCCTAGCGTGTGGTTGGCAATGGCCGCCAAAATCTCCGGGTCCTGTACCTGAAACTGCTCCCGCGCCACCAGGGATCCCACCTCAGCGTGCAGGATGTGAGGTTCGGCCCGCTCAATTTCATCCAGCTCCCGTTCCTGAGCCACCCTTTGCAACAGTTGCTCCGGCGGGAAAGCCTTGGCCAAGTCGTGCATCAGCCCTGCCCAAGCAGCTTTCTGCTCATCCAGCCCGTAGTGGGCCGCCAGCTGTCGGGCCATCCCCTCTACCCCCAAGATATGGCGGAGGCGAGGAGGAGACACCCGCTCCTGTAGCCAGGCCAACACCTCTTCCCGCCCCAGTTGAGTGCCCATGGCCCTAATCATTTTGCAACTTCAGCACGGCCATAAACGCTTCTTGGGGCACATCCACTGTTCCCACCGCCTTCATGCGTTTTTTCCCCTCTTTTTGTTTTTCCAAAAGCTTGCGTTTGCGGGTCACATCTCCTCCGTAGCATTTGGCCAAGACGTTTTTGCGCAGGGCTGGTATGGTTTCACGAGCAATCACTTTAGAGCCAATTGCTGCCTGAATGGGCACTTCAAATTGATGGCGTGGGATCAGCTCTCGTAACTTGGCAACTAGGGAACGGCCTACATAAAAAGCTTTGTCCCGATGCACAATTGTGGATAGAGAATCCACCACATCGCCGTTGATCAAAATGTCCAAACGCACCAAATCATCGGCGCGATAGCCAATCATTTGGTAGTCCATACTGGCATAACCGCGGGTGCGTGATTTCAATTGGTCGAAAAAGTCGGTGACCACTTCCGCCAGAGGCAGCTCGTACACCAGCGTAGTCCGACCCTGCGCCAGATATTTCATGTCTTTAAAAGTGCCGCGTTTGGTCTCACACAGCTCCATCACGGTACCGACAAATTCCTCAGGAAGAATCACCTCTACCCTGACAATCGGCTCCTCAATGCTGGTGCGCTCGTTGGGGGGAGGCAGCTTGCTGGGATTGTCCACCCGAATCACAGAGCCGTTGTTGAGGGTAACTTGGTACACCACCGTCGGAGCTGTGATCACCAGATCGAGATTGTACTCCCGCTCTAGGCGTTCCTGCACCACCTCCATGTGCAGCAGGCCCAGAAAACCACAGCGGAAGCCGAAGCCCATGGCGCTGGAAATTTCTGGCTCAAAGTACAGGGCAGCATCGTTGAGCTTGAGCTTTTCCAGAGCCTCTTTGAGTTCGGCGTACTGATCGGAGCTGCTGGGGAACAGGCCACAAAACACCATCGGCTTGGCTTCTTTGTAGCCGGGCAGGGGCTCAGGAGCTTTGCGATTCACCAGTGTGATGGTATCCCCAACACGGGCGTGTTCCACGCTCTTGATGGCGGCGGCCATGTAGCCCACCTCGCCCGCATGTAGGGCATCCACCGGCTCTTGGTTGGGACGCATCACCCCCAGCTCGGTAATCTCGTATTCTCGGCCAGAGGCCATAAAGCAAATCTTGTCCCCCGTTTTCACCTCCCCGTCCATGATGCGCACATAGACGATCACGCCGCGATAGGCGTCGTAGTAGCTATCGAAAATCAAGGCCCGCAAGGGATCCGCCACTGTATCCCGTGGGGGGGGCACCCGCTGCACAATGGCCTCCAGAATCTCTTGAATGCCAATACCCACCTTGGCAGAGGCGAGGATTGCCCCGCTGCAGTCGAGGCCGATTACCTGCTCAATCTCCGCAATCACCCGCTCCGGCTCGGCGCCCGGCAGGTCGATTTTGTTGATCACCGGAATAATTTCCAGGTTGTTCTCCAGGGCCAGGTACACATTGGCCAAGGTTTGGGCCTCCACCCCTTGAGAGGCATCCACCACCAGCAGCGCCCCTTCACAGGCGGCCAGGGAGCGGGAGACTTCGTAGGTGAAGTCCACATGCCCTGGCGTGTCGATCAGGTTCAAAACATAATCTTGGCCGTCTTGGGCACGGTAGTTCATGCGGGCCGCTTGCAGCTTGATGGTAATGCCCCGTTCCCGCTCCAGTTCCATGCTGTCCAGCAGTTGTGGCTTCATCTCGCGGGCTGAAACGGTGCCCGTTTCCTGCAGGAGGCGATCGGCGAGGGTGGACTTGCCGTGGTCGATGTGGGCGATGATGGAAAAGTTGCGAATGCGGGAGACAGGAACGCCGGTCATAAAAACCTGATCAGGGCAAAGAAAAGATTTTTTACAATGCTAGCCTCTCTGCTCCCCTGCCTGAACTGAGGTTGCCCAGAAGTTGGCTGCCAAGGGGAGAAGACACAGCCCTTCTGCCGGACACCAGAGCACCCTACTGGAATTGGCCGGGACAGCTCCTTTCCGGCAGCGCTGACTAGAGCCGGTACAACGGACGTGCCGCTTGTGTGGCAGGGATGGGATCCGTGAAGATGGAAAAAGCCAGAACGAACTTAGGCGGTGTTGTCGCCAGCTCGCCAGGAGGCTATGGGTCTGACCCGACGGCAGAGGAAGCAGTCCAGAACCCTGCCCAAAGCACTACTTGTCTAACTTCTCAATGTAGGGGCGAATGTCATTGAGGTCGATGTAGCGGTCGGTGGCGTTGCGCAGCTCGCGGGCGATCATCCCTTCGGTGGAGACAACTGTAATCAGCGTGTTTTTGGAACGCAACAGCTCGACGGCCCGCTCAAAATCTCCATCGCCGCTAAATAGAATGATCCTATCGTACTGGCCAACGGTGTTGAACATATCGATTACTATTTCGATATCCAGATTTGCTTTTTGGGAGTACCGACCGGAGTCTTCATCTCGATATTCTTTGAGGATCTTGGTGCGCACAGTGAAGCCCATGCTGATCAGAGCGTCTCGAAAGGCCCTCTGATCATGGGGATCCTTGATGCCGGTGTACCAAAAGGCGTTGACCAATTCAACATTCGGCTGTGATCTAACAAAATAATCCAGCACCCGGCGTGGGTCAAAAAACCAGCCATTTTTCTGTTGAGCATAAAACATATTATTGCCATCAATAAAGATGGAAACCCGAGTGACGGGATGATGGTAAAACATAAAGCTTTTCCGAAAAAAGTAAGGTGAACTGGTCAGAAAAAGAGGATGAAAACGAGGTCACTGACTTTCCACAAGAGCCATTTGGGCAGCCAGCACCTTGCTGACACCAATCTCTCATCATAGCCAAAGGTGGGATCCCTTTCTCAAGAATTAACTCTGGGGAGAGGCACCCCTGTAAACCAAAGCGGGTTCCGGTTGCCGCAGGGCATAGCTGGATCCCGGTCGATCGGCTTGGCTAACGTACAGCTCCGCCAATTGTCGAGCCAGGTTACGGATGCGCCCAATGTAGAGGGTGCGCTCGGCTACAGCAATGACACCACGAGCGTCGAGCAGGTTAAAGGTGTGGGAGCACTTGAGCACATAGTCGTAGGCGGGCAGGAGCAGAGACACGGCCAACCGATCCGGCAACACCTGTTTCTGCAGTTTCTGTTGGGTGGTTTCGATCAAACGCTTGGCCTCGGCTTCGTAGAGCCGGAACAATTCCAGTAGCATCTCCGGATCGGAATACTCGAAGTTGTAATAAGATTGCTCGACCTCATTTTGGAAATAGATTTGTCCATAGGTAATCCGTCCCAGAGAAGGATGCTCATTCCAGCAGAGATCGAAAACCGAATCCACCCCCTGCAGATACATGGCCAGGCGCTCTAGCCCATAGGTAATTTCTACAGAAACCGGGCGACAATCTTGTCCGCCCACCTGCTGAAAGTAGGTGAACTGGGTTACTTCCATGCCGTCCAGCCACACTTCCCAGCCCACGCCCCAAGCCCCCAAGGTGGGAGATTCCCAGTCATCTTCCACAAAGCGAACATCGTGTTCTGCCGGGTTCACGCCCAAAGCTTGCAGGCTATTTAGGTACACATCTTGAATGTCATCGGGGGAGGGCTTGATCAACACTTGGTATTGAAAATAGTGCTGCAGGCGATTGGGGTTTTGACCGTAGCGTCCATCGGTGGGGCGGCGACAGGGTTCGACATAGGCCACTCGCCAGGGATCCGGCCCCAAGGCGCGCAAAAACGTGTGGGGGCTCATGGTGCCGGCGCCTTTTTCCAGGTCGTAGGGTTGTAGGATCAAGCAGCCCTGCTCCCCCCAAAACTGTTGCAGGCGAAAGATCAAGTCTTGAAAGGTGTGGGCTGACATGGCAGGGGTTGGGCAGAGATGGATTAACCCCTATCCTACCAATCTCCTCCTCTCAGTCGAGCAGCTCTTCCCGATCAGCTGGATCCGAGTAGTCCCACTCGATGGGGGGCATTTGGTCGAAGGCTTGTTTGAGGGCGCTCTCCCACAGTTTGCGCATCTTGGCCAGGTAGGGATCCCCGGTGCGCAGGCGCAGACGGTGGGTGACCTTGAACTGATCCGCTTGCACCATCACCAAATCGATGGGGGGGCCGACGGAGATGTTGGATTTCATGGTGGAGTCAATGGAGAGGAGAGCGCATTTGGCCGCATCTGCTAGCGAGGTTTCGTAGGAGAGGGTGCGATCCAAGATTGGCTTGCCGTATTTGGTTTCCCCCACCTGCAAAAAAGGGGTTTCCGGGGTGGCCTGGATGCAGTTGCCCTGGCTGTAGATCAAAAAGAGGGCCGGCTCCTCGCCTCGGATCTGTCCCCCCAACAACAGGCTGCACTGGGCGTCGATACCGTCCTTTTCCAGCCAGGGTCGGTCTTGCTCCTGGATGTAACGAATCTTGGATCCCAGGTAGCGGGCCACGTCGTAGAGATGGGGGAAGGTGTGGAGATTGGAACTTTCCTGTTGGCGCAGATCCCGCTGCACTTCGGTCAAAACGCCCTGGGTGATGGACAGGTTGCCGGAGGTGCAGATCAAGATCACCCGCTCTTCGGGCACGGAAAAATCGAACAGCTTTTGGTAGGTGGAGACGTAGTCCACCCCGGCGTTGGTGCGGGAATCTGCCGCCATCACCAAGCCAAAGCGGGTGATGATGCCAAGGCAGTAGGTCATGCGAACGATGCGGCTCGGCTCTCTGATTGTAGAGGCGATTGTAGAGGTTCAGGGGAAAGCAAATCCGATTTTGTGGCGGATTTCCTCCCGCAGGCGGGCGGTGATCGAGGCTTCGTCCAAATCGGCCAAAATCTGGGCTATGGCGGCTTTGGGGCCCTCTGGCCCCCAACTGGCTCCCTGGGCCAGGTAGCGGCGGGCGGACTCGCCGATGGCATAGCAGGAAAACCCGGCCAACACCGCCTGCGTCAGGGCCACGGAACCGTAGGCTCCCAGAGAGAATCCCCCCAGCAAGGTTTTCAGGGATCCCAGGCCCAACAGCGCCACCCACTCGCCGGCGCCCAGGCTGAGCATGCTGAGGATGATCTTCTGCAGCAGTTGTGTGGCTCCTGCAGTGCTCATGGGCCAGCCGTACAGGCGGGCCAGGCGCAGGATCAGGGTGACATCGATGGCCAGCCCTCCCAAGGTATCGAGCAGGGTGATGGGGTTGAGGGCAACCGCCAGCGCTTTGGTGCGGGCGGCTGAGGCGATGAGGTCTTGGGCTTGCTGGGCACGGGTTTGCAGCTTGCGCTCAATTACCTGCTGGTTAACCCGATCGGCAAACAGGAGGGCATTCAAGGCCAGCAGCGAACGCCCCTCCCGATGCAGGACTTCCAGGATTTTCAGGCGCAGCTCATCCACCTGCGGGGATCCCACTTCCATCTGGGCAGCAAAGCTCCCATCCGGCCTTTGCACCAGGCGGGGTACGCGAGGGGAGGCCGCCACCATGACGATCTCGTTGGGAGAAAGGAGCTGCCGCACCCGTTCGTTGCGGATCTTGTCGTAAATGGCCTGGCGATCTGCCTCTGGGTACTGGTCGATCTTGTTGAACACCAGCAGCATAGGCTTGCCCGCCTCCCGCAGGGTGGCCAGGGCCTCAAACTCCACCCGCGTCAGATCCCCGCAGACGACAAACAGGATCAAATCCGCCCGCTGCGCCACTTCTCGGGCCAGCCGCGCCCGCTCTTCGCCGTCTACTTCATCCAGGCCGGGAGTGTCGATCAGCTCCAGACGGGATCCCTGCCAATGGGCGACCTGTACCGACTGCACCGAGGAAGGGGGGAGGCGGGATCCCTGCAGGGATGTGCCAGAGAAGGAGGACTGGGGGCGGGTTTCCCAGCTGATGTTCCAAGTTGCCGCTTGCTGGGTACGGGTGATGCCATGGGTGGGCCCCGTCTCAAAGACTGGCTCGCCCAGCAGGGCATTGAGCAGGGAAGACTTGCCTCGCCCCACCAGACCAAAGGCGGCGATGTGGATGACCTCGGTTTCCAGCTTGTCCAAGAGCGCTTGCAAGCTCTCCAACTCCCCTTCTAAGCCCGCGACCTCTTGGGGGCGCAGATCCAGTTGGGCCACCCACTGGCGCAGGCTGCGCTTGGCTTGTTGGTAGTTGAGGTCATCTTGTAGGGTGTTGCGGCGAGCCATAGCCGTAGCGCTCAATAGCGGTAGGAAGCAGCCCTTAAAAGACTGATACATTTACGCTGAACACTGCTGAACATCACTGTTCAACTATGCAGCGATAGCATTCTGTTTGTTT